>CADAJM010000008.1 GCA_902788245.1 uncultured Eubacteriales bacterium
GCAACTACGATCTTAGCAGCCTCTGATGCAGGAATGCCGGCAAAGTCAGCGAGAATCTGTCCAGCTACGAAAGTCTGCTCGCCGCCCTGTTCTCTTACTTCGAGGGACTCTCCTACGCAGAGTATAGGTGTGATACCTGCTGAGAGAAGTGCCATGAGTTTCTTGTTTACGGTTTCATCGGTTTCAGCGAAGTATTCTCTTCTTTCGGAGTGACCTACAACGCAATAATCAACTCCGATTTCCTTGAGCATAGGAACGGATATCTCTCCGGTAAATGCGCCGGATTCTTCAAAGTGTACGTTTTGAGCACCGAAACCAATGCCGGATCCTGTGAGTCCTTCTTTGGCTTCTTTCAGATCGGTAAACGGTACGAGTACTGCCACATCTTTTGCATTAGTCAGATTCTTGGCGGCAAGTTCCTTGCAAAAATCAAGCGCTTCGCTTGCTGTTTTGTTCATTTTCCAATTGCCTGCAATTAAAAACTTTTTCATCCTTTCCTCCTATTTATCTTCGATTACAGAGATGCCCGGAAGTTCAATTCCCTCGAGGAACTCGAGACTTGCTCCACCTCCGGTACTTATATGTGTCATCTTGTCAGCGAGTCCGAATTTGGTAACAGCTGCAGCGCTGTCACCTCCGCCTATAACAGTAGTCGCATCGCACTCAGCGAGGCACTCGGCTATGGCTTTAGTTCCGACTGCAAATGTATCCATTTCAAATACGCCCATCGGTCCGTTCCAGACAATCGTCTTGGCGGATTTAAGAGCCTCCGTAAAGAGTTCGATAGTCTTAGGTCCGATATCGAGTCCCATTCTGTTGTCCGGAATTGAATCTACAGGATACACATCATGCGGCGAATCATTGGCAAATTCGTCTGCTGCCACAACATCTACAGGGAGCATGAACTTAACGCCTTTTTCCTCTGCGAGTTTGAGAATATCGCCTGCAAGTTCAAGTCCTTCTTCGTCGAGAAGCGAGTTACCGATTGAGTATCCCTGTGATTTAAAAAATGTATATGCCATGCCCCCGCCGATGATAAGTATGTCAACTTTGTCGAGGAGATTGGTGATTACCGGAATCTTGTCTTTTACCTTAGCTCCTCCCATGACTGCGGCAAACGGTCTCTTTGGATTGTTTACTGCTTCGCCCAGGAATTTAAGTTCCTTTTCAATAAGGAAACCGGATACTGCCGGAATGTAATCTGCGATTCCTGTTGTGGATGCGTGGGCTCTGTGGGATGTTCCGAATGCATCCTGTACGAAAATATCTCCGAGCTCTGAGAGTTCTTTGGAGAAAGCAGAGTCATTCTTTTCTTCCTCTGCTCTGTATCTGACATTTTCGATGAGCATTACTTCTCCGCCTTTAAGTGCCTTTGCTGCTGATCTTACCTCATCGTTTACGACTTCGTCACATGCCACGAATTTCACTTCTTTACCGAGGCACTCGCTGAGTCTCTTTGCTACAGGGGCAAGTGAGAATTCAGGTTTTGCCTCACCCTTAGGTCTTCCGAGGTGAGACATCAAAACTATGGCAGCGCCATTTTCAATCAGATATTCTATGCTCGGAAGAGACGCGATTATACGCGTATCATCCGTGATTTTGTCTCCGTCGAGAGGAACATTGAAGTCGCATCTCATAACGGCGGTCTTTCCTGTCCAGTTTACATCTTTAATCGTCTTTTTCATATTTCTCCTATCTCCTTTAATCTGAGGTTCCAACGCCCTGCAGAAATTATTGGTTGATTTGCACCTCATTATATTAGCAAATAGTGTCATTTCAGACAACTGTTCACATCGGCATAATAAAGGCATATATCTTTAATCTTGCATGAATCGCAATCCGGTTTTCTTGCATGACATATCTTGCGTCCGTGGAAAATAATCAGATGGTGAGCTCTTATCCAACTGTCTTTAGGGATTCTTTTTCTGAGTTGTTCCTCGGTCTTATCCACGTCTTTTGCATTAGCAAAACCTATCCTGTTTGAGACTCTGAATACGTGGGTGTCTACGGCGATGGCAGGAACATCGAAAGCCTCTGCAAGCACAACATTTGCAGTCTTACGGCCCACTCCGGGCAGGCTCACAAGAGAGTCGAAATCGCTCGGCACTTCCCCGCCGAAATCCTCGCAGAGTTTATTTGCAAGCTTTACTATGTTTACAGATTTGTTTTTATACAGTCCTATGGTTCGTATTATATCTGCAACAGCCTCGGGATCAGCCTTCGAAAGAGTTTTTGCATCGGGATATGCCTCAAACAGCGCAGGCGTCACCTTATTAACGCTTACGTCGGTAGTCTGAGCGGATAATACGACCGCAACAATCAGCTCGAAATTATCTCTGTGGTCAAGAGCGCACATGGCCTCGGGATGCATTTCTTCGAGTAATGTAAGCGCTTTGATTATTTCATTTTCATTAAGTTTCTTTCTCATTTGTTATGTATATCAATATATTTCTGATTTATTATTATCATGCATTGACTTTTGAATTGAATGCTATATATTAAAATGTATACAATCCGTTTTTACACAAGGATAACTATATCTTAATACGACATATAAAAGAGGTATTCATGGACAGTTTCAATGACAAATCCGCTCAGCCTATGTCTGCTAATTTGTATACTGAACTTCAGGCTGCAATTCTCTCCGGAGAATTTCCTAATTTACACAAACTCACCGAGCAGGCAATCTGCAAAAAATATAATGTCAGCAGAACTCCGGTACGAGAGGCATTACGTCAGTTGGAGGCTGACGGCTTGATTGAAAATATCCCAAACAGAGGAGCTTACGTAACCGCTCTGTCGAAACGAGACATTTCGGATCTATTCGACCTCAGGTCCCTGTTTGAAATACAGGCCATAGAATGGGCGATTAAACGTATGTCCAGCGAGGACATCGATGATCTCAGGGAAACGCTCGAGTTCATGGAGTTCTATACTCTTAAAAATGATATCGACAAAGTCCTGATGTTCAACACTCAATTTCACAGCATACTCTACTCGGGAACCAAGGACCGCATGATACAAAAAACGCTGTCCACTTATCAAATATATCTCAAGCACTCGGCTCCTGCAAAAACATATTCCGGTGATGCCCTCAAAACGATACTCGAGGAGCATAAAGCTATATTCGATGCTGTAGAGTCTAAGAATGTTGCAGCCGGTCGTAAGGCCATGGAGCACCACATGGAACAAACCAAGCTGCGCAGAATCAGCAATTATTTCTGATTAGCTGTAAACAAGTAAGTTCATAAGTGCAGATACGGCCGGCGAGATTATTCTCCCGGTCATATTTGTCAGTATCAAAAGTAAAAGTATCCATGTGCCTCTCTGGTAAAGCGGATACCACCAGTCATATCTGTCGAGTTTAAATATCTGCGTTATGAGGCCGAAGCCGTCAAGAGGCGGACACGGAATCAGATTAAAAATCATCAATACAAGATTGATCATCACGGCATATATGAGTATCAGAAACGCATTTTCCATCAATGCGTTTGGTCCGACAGTAGTATAATTCGCTCTGATAAACCTTACAGGTATTGCGATGATTACTGCCAAAATCAGATTCATTGTAACACCTGCTATTCCGACCAGGAATTCATCCCTCCTTCTGTGTTTGTAATAACTCGGATCAATCATTACCGGTTTGCCCCAGCCAAATCCGACTAAAAGAAGTGCGACAAATCCCAGCCAATCTATATGAGCAAACGGGTTCACGGTCAGCCTTCCCTGTCTTTTCGGCGTCGGGTCTCCGAGTTTATCTGACATCCATGCATGGGCAAATTCATGCATGGAAAGACCGAGTATTATGCCCGGCAGCATGAGCAATTTGTCCATAATAGCATCTAAAGTAACATTCATAAATATATCCCTTTCTCAAAGTATTTCCGTCAGCAGTCTTGAAACAGACTCGAGAGTTCTTTCTTTGAAGTCTATATTATCTCTGTCCTCCTGAGTGTATTCCCTGCAATATTTGAGGTCCTCGATAAACTGATTGTTCATTGCTTTCGTAACCTCGCTGTCATATATAAATGCATTTGATTCGAAATTGAGTCTGAAGCTTCTGATATCGAAATTTGTCGATCCGGTCGTACAGACTTCATCATCTACGGTAAGTGTTTTTGCGTGGAGAAATCCGTTTTCATATATGTATATCTTAGCGCCTTCCTTTATCAGTCTTCCTGCGTTATAAAGTGTTGTCCTGTAAACAAAAGGATGGTCCGGTATACACGGAATCATAATCTTTACATCAAGACCTGACCTGGCAGCCATCGCGATTGAATCGAGCATTGGTTCATCCGGAACCAGATAAGGCGTTTGTATGTATATATTATTCTTTGCTCCCGTAATCATCTTCATCATCGAGCGCTTTACTTCTTCCTTATCGGACTCAGGTCCGCACGATACTATTTGAACCGGGATTTTGCCGCTTATCGGTTTATAGGCATATTTGATTGACTGTTCAACAAGATTGAGATTCTCGCCGGATGCATAACGCCAGTCCTTATAAAATCTTTCATTAAGCGCGGCCAGGGAGTTGCCCCTGATAATCATTTGAGTATCCCTCCAATAGCCGAATTTCTTGTGATAGCCGAGGTATTCCTTGGCGATGTTAAATCCTCCTATATAACCGATTTCGTTATCAATAATCGCAATTTTTCTGTGATTACGATAATTGATTTTAAAATACATATGACGAATCAACGGCTTAAAGAAAAAGGCGTATTTGCCGCCGGCTTTCCTAAACGCCCTTAGATCATGTCTTCCTATGCTTCTGCTTCCGAGGGCGTCCATCATCAGTCTGACTTTGACACCTTCCTGCGCTTTTTGGGTGAGTATATCTATCAATCTCGTTCCGACGAAATCATCCCTTACTATGTAGTAACAAAGTTTAATTGTATATTTAGCGTTCAGAAGGTCGTCGCATAGCCTGTTAAACATCTCCTGTCCGTCATATATCACTTCAACGCTGTCGTTATCCATTAATAGTGAATCCGCATACTCAAGGTTGAGAGATATCATGCTCCGCCACTTATTGGTAACTTCATTGTCCGAAGCCGAAATTCCCGATTTGACGCTTTCTCTTTGCCAACCGAGAAGAGTGCCCATACCGGTCTTTTCCTCCTCTGTCATTCTGAATATTTGCTGTCTGGCTATGTTTTGAGAGAATATAAGATATAGTATCAGCCCGATCACCGGAATCATGAAGAGCACCATTATCCAAGCGAGCGTGGATGTCGGAGATTTGTCGTCAATGAAAATCAGACCGAATGTTATAAGAGCATTCAGTATATATACAAGCACCATAATGTGCGAAAAAGTAAAGAATTCTGCTATTTGATCAATCAGTCCCATTAAACCTCATGCCCTTCAAGGCTGAATGTCTTGGTTTCATCTATTTTAACCCTTACAATCTGCCCTATTATCTCATCCTCGCTCTTATCCGAAGTAAAGTTCACGAGTTTAAATCCGTCAGTTCTGCCGGAATAAGTGTTATCAGAAGTCTTGCTTACACCATCAGTCAAAACATCTACGATTTCATCTTTGTATTTAATATTCTTTTCGAGGCTTATACCGTCCATCAATTCTACAAGCCTGTTAAATCTCTCGTGGCATATATCATCTGGAATCTGATCCTCAAACTTAGCAGCCGGAGTTCCTTCCCTCGGAGAATATATAAAGGTAAAGGCCGAATCATATCTGACCTTACGAGCTATTTCCAGAGTTTTTTCGAAGTCTTCTTCGCTTTCTCCGGGAAATCCCACAATGACATCCGTGGAAATAGTAATGTCCGGACAGACGCTTCTCAGTTTATCAACGATGGCTAGATAAGTCTCACTGTCATAATGCCTGTTCATGCGTTTAAGAACTTGGTCAGAGCCTGATTGAACAGGAAGATGTATGTTCTTGCACAGTTTTTCACAACTGCCGAAACACTCAATCATCTCATCGGAAATATCCTTCGGATGGGATGTCATAAATCGTATTCTGTCCAATCCTTTGATTTCATTTACAGCCTTGATAAGATCTGCAAAACTGTTTCCTTGTACATCTTTGTATGAATCTACATTCTGACCGAGAAGCATAACTTCTCTGACTCCGTCAGCCACAAGTCTCTCGATTTCACAAACTATCTCGGACATCATGCGGCTTTTTTCCCTGCCTCTCGTATAAGGCACAATGCAGTACGTGCAGAAATTATTGCAACCGAAAGTGATGTTTACAAGAGCTTTATGATGATGCATTCTGACGGGATGCATCTCATCCTCAGTAATATCAGGATTGTTATCAACTATGGCTCTTTGTTTCTTGCCCGTCTTCTTCCTCAGTTCAAGAAGTTCTGGAAGTTTAGCAATATTCTGAGTGCCGAAAACGATATCAACCCAAGAGAATCTCTTATTTATTTCTTCTACTATCCTCGGCTGCTGAGGCATACATCCGCATACACAAAGCATAAAATCCGGATTGTTCTTTTTCAGCTTTTTGAATTGCCCGAGGACGCCGAAAAATCTTTTGTCAGCATTCTCTCTGACACTGCAGGTATTCATAATAACGAGGTCGGCCCTATATGGGTCTTCCTCGTATATGTACCCCAGAGCTTCCAGCATACCCGCTATGTTCTCCGAGTCGTGTTCATTCATTTGGCAACCATACGTGATGATATGGTATTTGCTCATTAATTATTCCCCTTTTCCTTCGTTATTATCGCTCAAATCCGCTCCCGCATGTCCGATGGTAAGCGATTCTTCTTCTCCTTTGGCAATCCTCTGTATGTTCGCTGCATGCTGAATCACGAGGAAAGTGACTGCTCCGATTGCAAAGAAAAACAATCTTTTATCATCAACAAGAAAATATACAAATGCAGGATAAGATATTACAGCTGCGATTGATGCAACAGACATTCGTTTTCCCGAGATAAGAAATACAACTCCGGCAACTGCTGCAGCGAGTAATGCTGTCTGCCAATTAAGTGCCAACGCCGCGCCCAGTGACGCCGCTACCCCTTTTCCTCCTTTAAAACCGTAGATAGCAGGATAGCAATGTCCTATTACAACAGCGGCAAAAGCGACCATTCCTCCGGATAAATCCCCGGCTATCAGTGTTCCCAGTTTAACTGAAATAAATGCTTTAAGTACATCCACGACAAAGACAGATATGCCTGCACCCAGTCCTATAACTCTAATTGTATTGGTCATTCCGGCATTGCCGCTCCCTTCTTTTCTGATGTCTATGCCGTGAAGACGGCCTATAATTATCGCGGGATTAATATTGCCGATAAAATATGCGCCAATGGCTATCAGTACAAGGGTAAGTATATTGTTCATTTTCTTTCTCCCCTTTTCTCATTCCATACAAACTTTATGGAAGTCCCTTCAAAGTTGAAATGTTCTCTTATCTTATTCTCGAGATATCTCGAGTATGAGAAATGCATGAGTTCTTTATCATTTATGCTGAATGAAAACAGCGGAGGAGCCGTGCCTATCTGTGTTGCATAGTAGACTTTAAGTCTGCGTCCCTTATCAGACGGAGGCTGCCTCATCATTACGGCATCTTCAATAATGCTGTTCAGTCTGCCTGTCGATATTCTCATAGTCCTTGCATCCTGTATGCTTGCGCATCGTTCGATGATGTCAAATATCCTGAGTTTATTGATCACGGATGTAAACAAAACCGGCGCGTATGAGGCAAACAATAATTCCGCCTTAATCTTTCGCTCATAATCTCTCATAGTATTCGTTTCTTTTTCAATTAGATCCCATTTATTGACTACGAGCATGAGTCCTTTTCCGGCTTCATGAGCATATCCTGCGATTTTTTTATCTTGTTCCGTCAGGCCCTCCACAGCATCAATCATGAGCACGCATATATCGCAGCGCTCTATGGCTGCTATAGCACGGATAACGCTGAATTTCTCAATTGCGTCATTTACTTTGCTTTTCTTTCTGAGTCCTGCTGTGTCAATCAGCGTATATTCTCTGTCCTTATATGTAAATGGCGTATCAATAGTATCTCTCGTAGTGCCGGCTATCGGCGAGACTATCACGCGATTTTGCTTTGTAAGTGCATTTACAAGAGAGGATTTCCCGACATTTGGTTTTCCGATAATTGCGATATGCACACTCTCATCGGCAGCGCCGAATGTTTCATCGGAAAAGCCTTCAACAATTCTGTCGAGCAGGTCTCCGATATTTGTCATGTTCGCTGCGCTGATAGGAATAGGTTCGCCGAAACCGAGCTCGTAGAAATCATATATAAGGTCGTATGCTTTGGACGGAGCATCGACTTTATTGACAACGAGTATTACTTCTTTTCCTGTCCTTCTCAGCATATCAGCGACTTCGCTGTCTGCAGTGGTTAGTCCTTCTTTTCCGTCCACCATAAATAGTATGACGTCCGCCATGTCCATGGCCATAACGGCCTGATCCCTCATCTGAGATCTTATGGTGTCGTCCGTCTTCACTTCAATGCCGCCGGTATCTATCACGGCAAATTCTTTCCCGTTCCAGTCGGTCTCAGCATAAATCCTGTCGCGAGTAACGCCCGGAGTGTCCTCTACGATGGCGCGACGCTCTCCGACAAGTCTGTTAAAGAAAGTCGATTTGCCGACATTAGGTCTGCCGACAATAGCGAGTATGGGCTTACTCATCGAATATACCCTCCACGAATTCATTAGCATCGAAAGGAATCAGGTCATCCATTCCCTCACCCATTCCGATGAACTTAATAGGCATATCGTATTCGTCGGCAATTGTGATGGAAATACCGCCTCTTGCGGTGCTGTCCATCTTTGTGAGTATGATGCCTGTCATATCTGTAATATTCGAGAATTCCTCCGCCTGACTTACGGCATTCTTACCCGTAGTCGCATCCAATATTAGGAGGTTTTCTCTTGTTGCCTCAGGATACTCTCTTGAGATGACCTTGCTCATCTTTTCGAGTTCCTTCATGAGGTTGACTTTATTCTGAAGTCTGCCTGCCGTGTCGCATATAAGTACATCGATATCATTGGCTTTTGCAGACTGTATTGCATCATAAATGACAGAAGTAGGATCTGTTCCTTCTTCGCGCTTAATCACTCTGACTCCGACGCGGTCTCCCCACATCTGGAGCTGCTCTGCAGCTGCTGCCCTGAATGTATCTGCTGCGGCCAGCATTACAGACTTACCTTTCTGTTTATACATATGAGCGAGCTTTGCTATGGATGTGGTTTTGCCGCCTCCGTTGATGCCGATCATGAGTATTATCAGCGGATAATTCTCACTCATCTTATTTCTCTCGCCTTTGTCCATTATCTCAACAAGTATCTTTGAGAGCTCCTGTCTGATTTCGCGCTCTCTCGTGATATATTGCTCATTTATAGATTTGTTAAGAGCCTTGATGATCTTGTCTGCCGTATCGACTCCGACATCCGCCATAACAAGAGATTCCTCGAGCTGCTCGAGGAATTCCGGTCCGAGTTCCGGGTTGTCATAGACGGCCATGGTGATACTGTCTATAAATTTTCTGAAAGTTGATTTCTTTTCAAATAATCCCATATTATTCCAATCCTTCCATATCGAATTCATCACCGAGTTTCAGCGAGAGCATTCGGGATATTCCCTGTTCCGGCATCGTGACGCCGTAGAGAACATCTGCATGCTCCATGGTTGCTTTTTGGTGGGTTATGAGGGCAAACTGAATATTACCGAAGTTCTTAAGATAGTCTGAGAACCTCTCGATATTTACCTCATCCAGCGCGGCCTCTACCTCATCGAGTATTACAAACGGCGTAGGCTTAGCTTTCAGAACCGCAAACATGAGTGCAATAGCAGTCAATGTTTTCTCACCACCGGAAAGAAGATTGATATTCTTGAGTTTTTTGCCCGGTGGCTGTGCCGTGATTTCTATTCCTGATTCGAGCGGTTTGGTCTCATCCTCAAGTCTGAGTTCCGCATAGCCTCCGCCAAAGAGTTCTTTAAACGATTCCTCAAAATTAACCACGACTTTGTCAAAGTTCTCTTTGAACTTTGTCTTTATGGTCTTGTCCATATTTCTGATGATCTCATTGAGTTCATCCATGGCTTTAGTAATATCCGCTTCTTGAGTAGTCATGAACTCATAGCGTTTACTTACGGCTTTGTATTCTTCGATTGATCCGACATTAACATCACCGAGTTCTGCAAGCCTCAGTCTGATCTCACGGGACTCTCTGTTACCGGCTGTGATACCGAAATCATCATCTCTCATATCAAGAGCTTCCGCATAGGATACTTCAAACTCATCCCAGAGTTTTTCCTTTTGAGTCTCTGAAAGAGTTTCGTTTCTTGCAGTCTTAACCTCTAGCCTGTAACTCTCCTCTTTGATATTTTCGAGTTTGTTTCTGCTCTCTTTTTGCTCATGCATGAGCATGTCGGAGTTTGTCTTATTGGCATCCAGTGATGCAGCAAGTGACTCAATCTCTGCTTCGAGAGCTTCCTTGGCCTCACGCAAACTGTTCTCTTTATCTCCGGATTCAGCTCCTGTATTGGTAAGAAGTTCTTTCTGTCTGGTAAGATCTTCATGTTCCGTTGTATTCTCCTCAATAGAGGTTTCGAGATCTGTAATGCTGTCTCTTACACGCTCTATAATTTCATTGCCCGAAAGAACCCTGGTCTCATTTTCACCTATCTTGATTTTGAGGGCCACGATCTTTTCGTTGTCCTCTTCGATAAGAGGTGCCATAGTCTCAGCTTCAGCCATGAGCTTATCCGCAGATTGTTCTATTTCTGCAATTTCTTTCTCTGCAGCATCGATCTCGGCTTTATATTTATCTATAAGTTTGTCTGCACGCTCGAGGTCAGAGTCTATGGTCTCTATCTCAGATTTATACCTTTCCGCTGCGCCTTCATCAGCTTTAACCATTGACTCGGCATGTTCTATATCAGATTTGAGTACGTTGTATTCAATCTCAGCGGAGCTGATTTTAGTGCGAAGCTCTGTTCTCTCGTCCCTTAGCGAATCCCTTGTCTTTTCCTCGGATTCCTTTTGAGAGATAAGTTCTTTGGTTTTCTTATCATAGTCATCAATCTGAGCTTTAAGAGTTCCTATCTCCTGCTTTCTGTCCAAAAGATTGGCGGTTTTATTGGAGAATTTACCTCCGGTGATCGCACCGAAAGCATTTATAACTTCGCCCTCGAGTGTAACTATTCTGTAACCTCCTACGTTCTTTTTAGATATGCTGATTGCATCATCCATATTGTCGGCGATTATAACTCTGCAGAGAAGGTAATCAACTATCTCGCGATATTTGTTTTTGGTATCAACCATCTCTGATGCAATACCGATAAATCCTTTGGCTGATTTGACAGAGCTGTCAAGTCCGAGCCTGTCCGCTCTGACAGAAGCGACAGGCAAGAATGTCGCACGACCGGATTTACTGGACTTAAGCCAATTGATTGCAGACTTAGCGGAATTATCGTCCTCACAGACGATATGCTGGAGGGCGCCGCCGAGAGCTGTCTCAACAGCCGTCACATATTCCGAGGGAACTTCAATGATATCGGAAACAGTACCTATAATGCCCGATTGATTTCTCTGCATCAACATACGTACTGTATTGTTGTAGCCTTCGTAGTTTGCCTCCATCTCTTCGATGGTGCTTCTGCGAGCAGCTGCCTTACTCAACTTATGAGATAGCTCGTCTATCTCCGCTGATATCTTTTCGATAGTTTCAGTTGCGGATAATATGTTATTAGAAACTTCATCAAGTCTGGCTTTACTTGACTCCAGTTCATCTTCTTTTGTCTTCAGGTTTTCTGTGAGATCGCTGAGTCTGGCCCTGTTATCAGCCTCCGTCCTATCCCTGCCCTCGTAATCATCTGACAGTGATACTTTTCTATCTTCCAGAGTTGTTTTATAGCTGCTTAAAGTATTGATTTCAGCGTTTCGCTCAACGTTCTTGTTGCTCAGACTCATCATCTGGTCCTTGAGTTTTTCTATTTCAATATTCAAAGCGCTATTGCGACCGGTATGGTCGTTAAAAAGCAAAACTGCATCATCGAGCTCTTTTTTAACCTGCTCCATCTCTGCATTAACGCTCTTTTCACCTTCTTCGAGCCTGGCGAGTTCTTCCTTTTCCTCGACGAGTTTTTCAGCAGCAGTCTTCAGATCATCATTGATTCTTTCGAGCTCTTTTTCGATATTGAGAAGTCTCTCATGATTGATGCGTCCGCCGCTTGTTATTACTCCGAGTTCATCTATTGTGGTAAGGAGCTTTTGATTGGTTTCCGCATATTTTTCATTAAGTTCCGCTTCTTCTAATCTTGCCTGCTCAAGTTTCTCATCCGTCTCAGTGAGTCCGGTTGATGTTTCTTCAATGGTTTTCTTAAGAGTCTCGAGTTCTTCTTTTCCTGACTTTACATCGCATTCGAGTTTTTCGAGATTATGCAAGATTATATTGATTCCGAGTTTTTTGTATCTGTCTCTGAGTTCCAAATACTCAGTGGCTTTCTCAGAATCTTCTTTTAATCCGTCTATCCTGCCTTCTATCTCAGCTATGATATCTCTTACCCTGTCAAGGTCGACAGTAGCGGCTTTTAATTTGTTTTCGGCCTCTGTCTTGCGCGTTTTATACAGCACAACGCCGGCGGCTTCTTCGAAAATCTGCCTTCTGTTTTCAGGTTTAGTACTTACTATATCCGCGATCTTGCCCTGGCCTATGATAGAGTATCCCTCTACACCGATGCCGGTATCCATAAAGAGTTCACGTATGTCTCTTAATCTGCATTGATTACCGTTAATAAGGTATTCACTCTCACCTGATCTGTACATGCGCCTGGTAACGGCAACCTCGTTATATTCAAGCGGAAGTATGCCTGCCGTGTTATCAATTACAAGCGTAACTTCAGCCATTCCCTTTGGCTTACGCGTGGCCGTACCCGCAAAAATAACGTCCTGCATTTTGGCACCGCGCAGTTGTCTGGAACTCTGTTCTCCGAGAACCCATCTGAGTGCATCGGAAATATTACTCTTACCCGATCCGTTCGGCCCTATAATGCATGTGACGCCGTCATTTAATTCTATGTTCACAGGGTCCGCAAAAGATTTGAATCCCTGCATCTCTATTCTCTTGAAATACAACTACTTAACTCCCTTCGAAAGTGCATCTTTTGCTGCAGCCTGTTCGGCCCTCGCCTTACTGCTGCCGGTTCCCGTCCCGCACTGTGCACCGTTTACGCTTACCGAAACAGTAAATGTCTTATTATGATCCGGACCTGTTTCATCCGTTACTTTATATGTGATTACAGAATTGCAGGATTTTTCCTGTACAATCTCTTGTAATTTAGTCTTAAAATCTCTGGACAAAGCTCCTGTCGCAGCCTGAAGAGTTTTATCACCGAGAAGTCTGAGAATTACTTCCTTGCATGCATCGTAGCCTCCGTCGATTAATATAGCTCCGAGTAACGCTTCAAATGCGTCAGCAAGTATTGAGGGCTTATCCCTTCCTCCGCTCGTATCTTCTCCTCTCCCCAAGAATAGGAATTCCCCCAGATTGATGGATCGAGCAGCGTCAGATAGAGATGCTTCACATACTACGTCCGCTCTGTATCTCGACAGAACGCCCTCGTGTGAATCCCCGAGGATTTCAAATAGCTTCATACCGACCACAGCATCTACATATGCATCGCCTATGAACTCAAGCCTCTCGTTGTTTGCTGTATATCCGAGTTTATTCTCGGATGCGTAAGAACTGTGGGTAAGAGCGTTGTTCAGCAAAGCTTTATCGCTGAACGTATATCCTATTCTCTTTTCAAGCATGGCAGGATCGGTCATTTATTTCTACTCTTCTTCATCGCTATTGTCCGTATCGGACTGAGTTTTCTCAACAGCTTTTGCAATCATGCCTGTAATATCGTTGTTAACATAATTAACAGCGCGTTTGATTGCGTAGTAAACCTCGGTTGCCTTTGAATTGCCGTGTATCTTTAAAACAGCTCCCTTAAGTCCGAGTATAGGTGCCCCACCGGCATCCGAATAGTCGAACTCTTCTTTAATCTCTTTGATTTTGGTATATGCGAGCATGGCACCTGCCTTGGCCACTACACCTTCGGTAAGCTTGCTTTTAAACTGCTTCATGATAGCTAAAGCCATTCCTTCGCTTCCTTTAAGGAATACATTCCCGGAAAAACCGTCAGTAACTACTACGTCGGCATCTCCGAACACGATGTCCCTGCCTTCGATATTTCCTTCAAAGTTAATGCTTCCGGACTGCCCGGCATCCTTGAGCATCTCAAAGGCTTCTTTATGCAGGTCATCCCCTTTTCCTTCCTCGGCTCCGACATTAAGCAGTTTCACAACAGGCATTCTGTTTCCGGTGATTCCTTCAACAAATATGCTGCCCATAAGTCCGTTTTGGAAGATATATTCAGGTTTGGACTCAACATTGGCTCCACAATCGAGGAGTAGTGTATTGCCGTCAACTCCTATTCTCGGAAACCATGCTGCAATGGCAGGTCGCTTAATTCCTTTAAGTCTTCCGAGGATAACCAGACCTCCTGCAAGAAGAGCTCCGGTACTTCCGCCGGATATAAAGACATCGGCTTCACCTTCCTTGACCATATTCATACCTTTGACTATGGTCGAGTCTTTTTTCTTTCTGACCGCCATGGCGGGCGTTTCGTGATTGGTGATTACTTCTGTAGCATCTACCACTTCAATATTATCGCCGTGCCATCTGTTCTTGTGGAGTTCATCGTTTATGGACTCCTCCGGTCCGATGATTACCACTGTCTCATCAATCTCAGATGCAGCTTTAACAGCTCCTTTTACTATTTCTTCTGGCGCGAAATCGCCGCCCATTCCGTCTATAAGAATCTTCATCTAAAGCCCCTTATTTCATCACATAAAAAATCAACATATTATACCACAATTTGATGGGCTTAGGCGCCCTCTTTTCTAATGTATTGATAAGAAAGCAAAGGCACTCTTTTATTCAATTAACAGTGAAATTAATTGCGGTTTACAATGAATAACTATGAGAAGATCTTTACGTTTTAAGACAATTACATTGTTGGTGGTGGCAACGTTCATTTTAAGCGTCGCCTCTCTTCTTGTTGCCGCAAGAATTCTCAGCAGCAATATGTCGTAGAAATATACAATAGTGTTCCAAACAAAGTCACAAGCCATTGTTCGAAAACAAAACGGATCGCGATGCAAAATCACTCTTCAAACGTGCAGACAGGATTATGTACGATAAAAAGACTCAAATGAAAAACTCTTAAACACTATTAATAGCAATTACCCCTTTCTGTTTCGTTTAAGCTGTCCGCAGGCTGCATCGATATCTGAACCAAGCGTTCGCCTGACTGTAACAGCTACCCCTTTTTTCTCCAATATATCTTTAAATCTTTTGACATTGTCCCCGCTCGCCTGTCTGTACGACCTGCCTTCAACTTCATTTAGTGGTATTAGGTTGACATGTGCGAGCATGCCTTTCAGATTCGATGCCAATTCTTCAGCACAATTCTTACTATCGTTCACGCCATCTATAAGAGCATATTCGAATGTGATTCTTCGGCTTGTCTTATACGTATACTCCCTGCATGCCTGTATAAGATCTTTATATGTGTATTTCTTCGCAACGGGCATAGTCTTTTCTCTGAGTTCCTGGTTAGGAGCATGCAAGGATACGGCGAGATTAACTTGAGGAAAATCATCTGCAAACTTTTGCATCCCTGGAATAATTCCGCAAGTGGAAACAGTTATGTTTCTGAGACCGAGATTATATCCTTTCGGATTATGTATGAGCCTGATAAGTTTCGAAAGTTCATCGTAGTTATCCAGTGGTTCTCCCATGCCCATAACGACGACATGTCCGATATCCTCTCCGGTATGATTTCTCATAGCCAGTACTTCTCCGAGCATCTCCCCACCCGTTAGATTTCTTTCGAGTCCGTCCATGGTCGATGCGCAGAACGAGCAACCCATACGGCAACCCACCTGAGAAGATATGCATATGGAATTGCCGTAATCATACTTCATAAATACGGACTCCACCTCTGCTCCGTCTCTGAACCTGAACAGGCATTTAACGGTTCCGTCTCTCGACTCCTGTGATCTGATAATCTCCGGCAACCCTACGTAATAGCCGCTATCAATTAACTTATCAATCAAAGACTTCGGCAGGTTGCGCATTTCCGAATAATCAACAACGCCTTTGGAAATCCACTCGAAGAGCTGATTAGCACGAAAAGGCTTTTCATCCAATTCATTCATCAGCACTTTAAGCTCGCCAATATTCAGATTGATAAGGTTCCTGTCATTCATAATATGAGGAGTTTTTTTATATTTCATACATAATCTATAAATAATCTCGAAATATGTATGAAATTGAAAATAATAGTTAATAAATCAGGATAAATAAATATGTTTTAGCAATTATCGTAAAACTAATACACGAAAACCCGACTGATTTCATACATATATAGAAATAATTTTTAAATATGTATGATTTTTGAGAAAAGTCCTCTTAGTCGGGTTTTGTATTTCTTAAATGTTCTGCTAAATTCGTTCGACTTTGATGCCGGTCTTGTGGCCGTTGATGTCGAATTCATCCAGCCCGTCAGAGCTTTCAATTGCAACAGCTATGGTTTCATCCATGATGTAGTCTTTGGCTTCATCTACAGCTTTAGAAATATCATCATCCGCATCAAGATAAATCTTAATCTGATCCATCATCTCGAAGTCGGCCTGTTTCCTAAGCTGCTGTATCTTGGATATTACTTCTCTTACGTATCCCTGATTGATCAATTCCGGTGTAAGAGTCGTATCGAGTATAACAAACACATTATTATCCATACCGACTACGAAGCCTTCTTTGGAAGAAATTCTGACATCAAGATAGTCTTCGGTAATCTCGTATTTCTCGCCGCCGAGTTCCATCTCAATGGAGCCCTCTCCTATCTTAGCGATGGTTTCTTTGGCATCAAGAGCTGCGAGTGCAGCACCGAATTCCTTGATGTTTTTACCGAGAACAGGTCCTGCAGTCTTGAAATTAGGCTTAATCTGGAAGTTCATGTACTTATCGAGATCGTCCTCGAACTGTACCTCGTGTACATTAAGCTCTTCAATAATCAGTTCAGTTAGGTCACCGATAATATTTTTATAGTTGCCATCAACAATAACCTTTGAAAGCGGCTGTCTGACCTTGAGTTTCTCCTGCTCTCTGGTGCTTCTGCCCAGATTAACAAGAGTTTTTACGAGGTCCATACGCTCTTCAGTCTTATCATCGATGAGTTTTTCATCTGCTTTAGGGAAATATGCAGTATGAACTGTCTTTTCACCTGTCAATTTTGTATAGATCTCATCTGCGATAAATGGTGCAAACGGAGCCATCATGCGGGCTACACCGTTTAGGATTTCGTAAGTAGTCGCATAGGCTGCACGTTTATCGAGGCTCATTGCGTCCCCCTCACCTTCAGCGAAGAACCTCCTTCTCGCACGCCTGATATACCAGTTGGAGAGATCGTCGTCTATGAATTCACCGATAGCACGTACGGCTCTCATGTGATCATACTCGTCCATATGCTCAGTCGTAGCTTTGATGAGTTTGTTGTATTTGGAAATAATCCATCTGTCGAGTTCCGGTCTCTCATCATATGCCACATCAAAGTGTTTGACTTCGGCCTTATCTATATTGGCATAGAGGCAGAAGAAGTTGTATGTGTTTCTGAGCGTACTGAACACCTTGCTGATAACTTCCTTAACTCCGTCCTCGTCAAACTTGGTCGGCGTCCATGCAGGAGATCCATGCAGCAGATACCATCTGACTGCATCTGCACCGTATTTGTTCATCATTTCAAACGGATCTACGGTATTTCCGACGTGCTTACTCATCTTTTTACCGTGTTTGTCCAGGATGAGGTCATTGACGAGCACGTTTCTGTAAGGAGCGCAGTCCTTTACTATAGTTGAAATAGCCATCAGCGAGTAGAACCAGCCTCTTGTCTGGTCAATTCCTTCACAGATGAAGTCCGCCGGGAACAATTCATCGAAAGTATCTTCCTTCTCGAACGGATAGTGCCACTGAGCGAAAGGCATGGCACCGGAGTCGAACCAGCAGTCCATTACTTCAGGCGTCCTGTGCATGCTTTTACCGCACTTAGGGCATTTAATCGTCACATCATCCACATAAGGTCTGTGGAGTTCGATGTTCATATCTATATCCTGCTCGGCATCGGCCACGAGCTGCTCGCGTGAGCCTACACAATGGATATGTCCGCATTCGCACTTCCAGAGCGGAAGCGGGGTTCCCCAGTATCTCGATCTCGAAATAGCCCAGTCTTTGACCTCTTCGAGCCAGTTTCCGAATCTCTTCTCGCCTACGTGAGGCGGGAACCAATTAACTGTATTGTTGTTAGCCACAAGTCTGTCTTTGAGTTTAGTCATCTCGATGTACCAAGACTTGTTGGCATAGTATACAAGCGGTGTGTCGCAGCGCCAGCAATGCGGATACGCGTGCTCCATTTTCTGTTTTGAATAAATTTTGTTGTCCTGGGCGAGGTATTTGATGATATCCACATCGAGTCCGTCTTCCATAACGAATCTTCCAGCCCAAGGAGTCTCTGTATAGCAGCCTCTCTCATCTACAGGCTGCATGACAGCAAGATTGTATTTCCTGCCGCAGTTGTAGTCGTCTTCTCCGAATGCAGGAGCAGTATGAACGATACCCGTGCCGTCTTCAGTGGATACATAATCCATGCATGTGACTATAAATGCGTTTTTTCCTTCCTCAGGAACGACGAATGGTTCGAGCTGCTCATATGTCCAGTATTCCATATCCTGTCCTTTGAGCTTCTCAACAACTTCGTATTCGTCATTAGCAAGAACCTTGTCTGCAAGAGCCTCAGCAAGCCAAAGATAATCTCCTTCGCTGTCGCCGCTCTTCATCAGGCATTTTACATAATCGACATCGGGTCCTACCGTAAGTGCGATGTTAGATGCAAGCGTCCAAGGTGTTGTGGTCCATGCGAGGAAATACTCGTTGTCTGCATCGCAGTTCGTGCGGTGAAATCTGCATGTCAGGGTGTTGACTTTTACGTCCTTGTAGCCCTGCGCAACCTCGTGAGATGCGAGGCCCGTTCCGCAGCGCGGACAATAAGGAAGGATCTTGTATCCTTCGTATACGAGGTCTTTATCAAAAGCGGTTTTGATAATCCACCAACCCGTCTCTATGTAATCATTCTTGTATGTGATGTACGGGTCTTCCATATCAGCAAGATACGCCATCTTCTCTGACATATCCGTCCACATCTGTGTGTATTTGAACACCGACTCGCGACATTTCTCGTTGAACTCTTTAATGCCGTATTTTTCGATGTTTTGTTTGCCTGAGAAGCCGAGTTGTTTTTCCACTTCAATTTCAACAGGCAGGCCATGTGTATCCCATCCGCCTTTACGCTTAACTTGGAATCCTTGCATGGTCTTGTATCTGTTAACGGAATCCTTTAGAGTACGGGCCATCATATGGTGAATGCCCGGTTTGCCGTTTGCAGTCGGAGGACCTTCATAAAATACGAAAGACGGAGCGTCCTCTCTGGCTTTAACGCAGAGACTGAGCATGTCCATCTCGTTCCATTTTTTGACTTGTTCTCCCTGATATTCCGCTACGGGTTTATCTGATAGATTTTCAAACATTTAATTAATCTCCTGTAGACTATATTTCGGCCCTCGAATTACGCTTCTGTCCGCGAGCCGCACACTTTGCAATTGTAACATAACGAGCTTGTAAGTTGTAGTTATTTATTGTCTTTTTCTTTACCGTTCTTTTTGCCGAAAACAGCGCATTAATTATAGCACAATTGAGATTGACGCTCTATCTCTAAAAGTATTAGAATTTATGCGAAAGAAAGATCACTTCTGCTCGTTTAAGCAAATGATTTTCCATATTAGGAATATAAAAGGAGCAATATGCCGTTAATCATTTTGGGACTATTAGTAATAATCGGAATCGCCGCATACTGGTATATATGCAATCAAAACAGCGACGATGCTATAGACCCGCGCGAAATGCGCGAGCGTTATTCTCGTGCATTCGAGGATAAAGCAAAGGACATAGCTAAAGACGTCGGTGACGATGTCAAGAAAGCTATCAGAAAGCGAGCCGGAATCTTCGATGTTGACTACGATGTTGAAGACGATGGATACGGTGAGAATGCGGCTTCAGATAAGAACTCGTCTCGTGACGCAAATGATAACTCAATTCCTTTCCCGTCCGATGTCGAACGCGAAAAAAGAAAACGCGATATTCACTAATAAAAAAAATGCCGATTATTGCACTGAGTCAATATCGGCATTATTTTTTTATCTCTTTATAGACTATACAGTTTTCTTATTCTTGTACAAAAGTATTGAGATGCATACCGCTATCAGCAATGCAAACTGATAAAACAGATACGGCATAATCTGAATACTTGTAATACCGGCAGTAGCTGCAGCTATAAGCAGCTGAGCTCCGTAAGGTATCAGGCCCTGTCCTATACAAGAGAATGTATCCAGAAGAGATGCGCTCTGTCTGGCATCGATATCATAGTCTTCTGCAACATCTTTGGCTATAGGTCCGGCAAGTACGATTGCTACGGTATTATTTGCCGTTGCTATATCCATTAAAAGTACGAGAATTCCGATTCCGAACATGCCGCCTTTTGTGCCCTTAAACGATTTGTTTATGAAAGCGATTATAGCCGCAAATCCGCCGTTTTCTTTAATAAGTGCACCAATTGCTGCAACGAGAATGGCAACAATCATCGTTTCAAACATTCCGGAAGTTCCTTCTCCCATTGCGCTGAACGCACTTGCAATTGTAAGAGAATGAGTTATGAGTCCCGTAAAGAGGAACAACACGACACCCGCACACAGGGCTACGAAAACATTCACTCCCATGATAGCTGCAGCCAGTACTATGAAATACGGCAATGTTTGAATCACATTGAACTCTCCTACTTCGAACTGCGCTGCACCGCCTTTGGCCGAAAGAGCAATCAGTATTATCAATGTAACTATTGCAGCAGGCATGGCAATTTTGAAGTTCGTTCTGAACTTATCCTTCATAGCACATCCCTGAGTTTTAGTAGCTGCGATGGTCGTGTCGGATACGAATGAAAGATTGTCTCCAAACATCGCACCGCCAACAACAGTGGCAACGCAAAGCGGTAAATTGAGCCCTGCTGTATCTGCTACAGCGCTTGCGATAGGAACCAAAACCGTGATTGTTCCCACGCTTGTGCCCATTGCCATTGAAATCAGACAGGCTATGATGAACAGTCCCGGCACTGCAAACTTTGCAGGTATGATGCTCAGCAACATATAAGCTGTGCTGTCAGCTCCGCCCGAAGCCTTGGCTATTCCGCTGAACGCTCCCGCAACAAGGAATATAAAGAGCATGATTGTAATATTGTCATCACCTATTCCCTGGGCGCATATATGGATTTTCTCATCGAAAGTCTTGTCTTTGTTTTGTACCAGTGCAACTATAAGTGCAATTACGAAAGACACAACTACCGACATAATATAGAATCCCATACCGCCCTCAACAGGGTTTAAATACTCAAAGTATATTCCGCTGCCGAGATAAAGTACGAGAAATACCAAGATAGGCAATAGGGCTTTTCCATTTGCTTTTTTATCCATTTTCTTCTCCTGAATTCAGAGACGGTACCGATTGACTCTTTCAATATGACCCAATCAATACCGTCGCTTGACAACTTATTAAGCTAAACTAGTCTTTTACAAGTTCCTTGCGGGATAGGTTAATTCTGTTCTGACTGTCGATCTCGGTAACCTTAACAGTGACCTTGTCTCCGATATTCATTACATCTTCAACCTTCTCTACCCTGTGGTTTGCCATCTTGGAGATGTGAAGGAGTCCTTCCTTACCAGGCAGAATCTCGATGAACGCACCGAAGTTCATAATTCTGGTAACAGTACCTTCGTATGTTTCTCCGACCTCTACATCCTTAGTGATGAGTTCAATCTCTTTTCTTGCAGCTTCAGCGCTTTCCTGATCAACTGCATAAATAGCGATGAATCCTACATCATCATCAGAGATATCAATCTTGGCACCTGTCTCTTCGACGATTCTGTTGACTGTCTTTCCTCCCGGTCCGATGACAAGTCTGATCTTGTCAGGATCAACTCTCATGCTGATAAATCTAGGTGCATATGGGCTGAGTTCCTTGCGTGGCTCAGGAAGCTCTTCGAGCATATTCTGAAGGATATGTGCTCTGCCGATCTTAGCCTGCTCAAGTGCCTGCTCCATGATTTCTTTTGAAAGACCGTGAACTTTAATATCCATCTGAAGTGCTGTAACACCATCAGGTGTACCTGTAACTTTGAAGTCCATGTCTCCGAGGAAATCTTCCATTCCCTGGATGTCGCTCAGGATAGCAAACTTGCTGCTTCCGTCTTCATTGAATCCCTCGATGAGTCCCATTGCGATGCCCGATACAGGCTTCTTGATAGGAACTCCGGCGTCCATGAGTGCGAGTGTGGAACCGCAAGTGGATGCCATTGAGGATGATCCGTTGGATGAGAGTATCTCGGATACCACTCTGATTGCATAAGGGAATTCCTCTTCGCTTGGAAGTACAGGCACGAGAGCTCTCTCTGCAAGTGCACCGTGTCCGATTTCACGTCTTCCCGGTGATCTGGATGGCTTAGCCTCTCCCGTGCAGTAACCAGGGAAATTGTAATGATGCATGTATCTCTTGCGAGGTGTATCATCGTCGATTCCGTCGAGGTACTGAGCCTCTGAGAGAGGTGCGAGTGTACAAATTGACAGAGCCTGGGTCTGTCCTCTCTTGAAGAGTCCGGATCCGTGAGTTCTAGGAAGATATCCTGTCTCGCTCCATAGCGGTCTGATCTCATCAGGTCTTCTGTCGTCAGGTCTTACTCCTTCTTCGAGGATTCTGCGTCTGACCTCCTCTTTTTTAACATTGTAGAGAACCTCGTCAACCTCAGCCATTCTGTCTTCGAACTGCTCTGCAAAATGCTCCTTGGCATCCTCTGCAACTACGTCCATGTTGGCGATTCTCTCCTGTTTGTCGAATGTGTAGATGGCATCTACCATTTTCTGAGTCGAGTACTCTCTGACTGCAGCGTCAACGTCTTCTCCGGCCTTGAATACTGTGTATTCCTGTTTTTCTTTACCGACTTCGGCAACGATGTCCTTGATGAATCTGCAGATGTCCTTAATTGCCTCGTGACCGAAGAGTATGGCTTCGAGCATCTTTTCTTCAGGTACTTCGTTGGCACCGGCTTCTACCATCATGATGGCTTCTTCCGTACCGCAGATATCGAGGTGAAGATCGGATTTCTGTCTCTGTTCGAATGTAGGGTTGAGTACAAGCTCTCCGTCTACGATTCCTACTACAACGCCTGCTGTAGGGCCGTCCCAAGGAATATCTGAAATAGCGAGTGCTACCGATGTTCCTATGAGGGATGCAACCTCAGGTGAGCAGTCATGGTCTACCGAAAGTGCGGTAGCTGCGACAACTACGTCATTTCTGTATCCCTTAGGGAACAGAGGTCTGAGCGGTCTGTCGATAAGTCTTGAGATAAGTGTTGCTCTCTCGCTCGGACGTCCTTCTCTCTTGATGTATCCGCCCGGGATTTTACCTACTGCGTAGAGCTTCTCTTCAAAGTTGCAAGTGAGCGGGAAGAAATCCACGTCCTGTTTCGGCTCCTTGCTTGCGCAAACCGTGCAGCTTACGACTGTGTCTCCGTATCTTACTACTGCCTGTCCGTTTGCCTGCTCGGCAATCTTTCCGATTTCTACCTCGAGAAGTCTGCCGGCCAGTGCTGTCTTGTAAGTTTTGTAATCTTCAAATCTACCCATTTATTAACAACTCCTTCCTGTTAATTCATTTCTCTTCTATGGGCATTAACTAAACGCTTCCGCATTTGCTCCGATAACGGGAAGCAACTCTTCAAAAGAGTTTAAAAAACAGTCAAAGCGGGAGGCATGCTCCCGCTTCAATATCAATATTACTTTCTCAGTCCGAGACGAGCTATAAGGTTTCTGTATCTTTCGATATCAGTCTCTCTGAGATATTTGAGAAGGTTTCTTCTCTGACCTACCATCTTGAGCAGACCTCTTCTTGAGTGGAAGTCTTTGTGATGCTCTTTAAGATGCTCGTTAAGATCGTTGATTCTGTAAGTAAGAATAGCTACCTGAACCTCAGGGGAACCTGTATCGCCCTCGCAAGTTGCATACTCTTTGATGATTTCCTGTTTCTTTTCTTTTGTAAGCATAAAAATAAACTCCTTTACTTTCGATTCACCATCTCTTCGCTGGCCGTCGGAGCAACAAACCGCTGAAGGGAAGGTATATTAGTGATAAACGTTGCAAATTTGCAACGTCCGTATATTAACACGAATGCGCCCTCTTGTCTATCTTTTTTTGTGATATTCCACGGCGGATTCGCAGTCTCTCCTGATTTGATCGAAAAGTTCCTCTTTCGTAGAGAATTTAACCTCTCCGCGAGAGAAATGGTCGAAATAGACGACTATATCTTTTCCGTAGAGATCTCCGTTAAAATCAAATATGTTAGTCTCTATGTTCTTTGCCTGTGCAGTCTGCATATTCGAATTAAGAACTATGTCCTTTATATCCGATGATTGCTCCGTTACGGTTGGCCTCGTGCCAATATTGGAAACGCTTTTGTACTCAATTCCGTCAACAACAATGCGACTGTAATAAACTCCGCTTGGCGGCAGCATGACATCAGTCGGTGCAGGTATATTTACCGTCGGGATTCCCATGGCAGAGCCAAGTCTTTTTCCGTGAGAGACTGTACCTTTAAATGAGTATGGTCTTCCGAGATAGACGGATGTCAGCTCCATATTTCCTATTCTTATCATCTCGCGTATCAAAGTTGAGCTTACTATCTCACTTTCAACTCTTACGGCTTCGAGTATATTAATCTCAATGCCGGCTTTATCACACTCTTCTTTCAGTGTGTCTGAGTTTCCTCCTGCCCTTGCACCATAGCTGTAATTAAAGCCGACGGATATGCAGCCTGCATTCAGTCTGTCCTTAATAATGTGAGAGAAGAAATCCTCGGCTTTCATGGTCATGATATGTTCATCAAATGGTATATTGACCAGTATGTCAAACCCCATTTCTTCAATCAATCTGATTTTTTCATCCTCTGAGCATATCAGTTTGACAGCATCCGGATCGTCATCTTCTCTCCTCATGATGAAATTAAACGGATGATTGGAAAAAGTAAAACAAAGCGATTTTAAACCACTTGCATTTGCAGAGTTAATCGCAGTTTCCATTATCTTGCGATGTCCTATATGCAGGCCGTCGAAGTTTCCCAGAGCGAGCGATGTCCTGTCGCTGATATTCAGTTCATTAAGTGAATTATAAATCTGCATTGATTACCTTTTGCGGCTTCAAATCAGAATTCTCAACAGAACCGATTCCAATGAATGCAGCTCCGATATAAACTCTGTAATAGTTCTTGAAAAACGGCTCCTGAACGACGGTATATCCGGCTGAATACGATTCGTTTCCATTGATAAAAGCAGTAACTCTGTTATCGTTAAGTTCGATCTTTCCAAGGTTTATCAAGGTCTCTTCCATCGGAATTATGAACTCCGCAATCTCAGAATCACTCATATCGCATAATTCTTCGATTCCGACGGAGTCTTCTATCTTGAAGTACCCTGAACCGGTGCGTTCAAGCGCTGTCATCACAGCACCGCAGCCGAGAGAACGGCCTATATCATCTATTATGGACCTGATATATGTTCCTTTTGAGCATGTTACATCGAACTCTATTATCCCTTTTTCAAGATTCATGCAGCTGATTTCGTTCTTTAATATTTCAACTGTTCTGGTATTGAGTTCGAATTCTTTCCCCTCTCTTGCGAGCTCGTATGCCCTTTTACCGTTTATCTTCAGTGCGGAATACTTCGGAGGAATTTGCTCAACCATACCTGTATACGCATTAAATGCCTCTCTCACGGCTTTTTCACTAATATTCGCACAGTCAGTCGTTTCCGATAATTCTCCCGTTATATCGAGAGTATCGCTTGTCATTCCGAGCTTCATAGCAGCATGATAGGATTTGTAATCGCCGTCGTAGTATTCAATAATGCGCGTTGCCTTGCCGATACATACAGGAAGAACGCCCGTTGCCATTGGGTCGAGCGTTCCTGTGTGTCCTATTTTCTTTATATGAAGCCTCGATCTGAGCTTTGAGCATACATCCTGCGAAGTCCAGCCCGCCGGCTTGTTAACATTTATGATTCCGTTCATAGAATCCTTTTTTACTGACCGGAGAAATCAACTGTGCTTGAGTTGTTTTCTCTGTCTTTAATCATCTTTTCAAGAGCGATTACGACGCCCAGACTGTTTTGGATTGCGGTCAAATAGTCCTGACGGTCGGACATCGCGA
>CADAJM010000009.1 GCA_902788245.1 uncultured Eubacteriales bacterium
TTAATGCAAGAGGTCCGGTCCCGGCAAATCCACGGCTCTTTTTCTGTCTGCGGACTTCGCAATCTTGCTTGCGAGCGTTACCGGGTCGCCTTTGCCGAGCTCCTCCCTGTACGATGTGAGGTTCTCAATCAAATTGTCCAGAAACTCCGTGAGAGCCGGTAGGTTGAGCGAGAAAAGCTGTGTCCAAAGAGGCACATCGAGGGCCGCAACCCTGGTCGCACCTCTGAACGAAGTTCCCTCGTAGCCTTTGCATATGAAGAGTTCGTCATCATCGCAGATCGAAAGCGCGATTATATGCATCATCTGGCTGGTGTATGCGAGAAGTCTGTCGTGCTCCCTCGGGTCTGTCCTCACCACGTCGCGGCAACCGATATATTCTCCGAGTTCCTCCATCAAAGTCAGATGTTCTTCTGTGTTACCTTCTCTCGGCGTGATCAAGAGATGGCTTGCCTTAAACATATCTCCAAAAGCATTCTGAACTCCCGAGAACTCCGTTCCCGCCATAGGATGGCAGCCTATGAAATCCACTCCCTCCGGCAGACACTCAGCCGCATTCATTATGGCTTCCTTGACTCCGCACACATCGGTCACCAGGCAGCCCGGTTTAAAGTCATCCTTGTGTTCATGCAGGAAATCCACTATGCCCTGCGGGTCCATGCCGAGCATTACGACATCTGCGTCTTTTATCGCAGCGCAGATATCCGTGGTCGCTTCGTCTCCGACGCCGTGTGCATTCGCATACTCCACGGACTCCGCAGATATATCCGCTCCCACTATCTTGAAATCCTTAAACCCTTTCAGTGCTATCGCCATAGATCCTCCTATGAGACCTATTCCGACTATCGCAAATTTTCTCATCTCTGTTCTTTCCTTCCTTACATAAGTAAAAACGCGCCGGCCCGCAGGACGACGCGCATTATTCTACTCAATACATACGTCAAGACCATTCACGGGCATCATAAGTCGCAGCTATAGAAATAGCCGTAGTAAGAATATGAATAATACCCGTAGTTGTTATGTCTTGTCATATTTTTCACCTTGTATGCGATTATAGATGCATTTCTCCTAAAAATCAAGGTCTTCGATCTCGTTTACACGGCGCTCGTGTCTGCCGCCTTCGAACTCCGTGCTGAGCCACTCGTCTACCATGGCAAATGCGAGATCCTTATCTACGATATTTGCTCCGAAGCAGAGTACGTTTGCGTTGTTGTGCTGCTTGGTCATATGAGCGGTGTGTACTGAGTGTACGAGTCCTGCTCTTACGCCCGGCACTTTGTTGGCAGCCATACTGATGCCTATACCCGAGCTGCAGATGCAGATGCCCTGATCTGCCTCTCCGCTTGCAACTGACTTGCCTACTGCGTGGCCGTATTTAGGATAGTCCACGGACTCTGTTGAGTGGCAGCCTTTATCGAGAACTTCGTATCCGTCTGCTGTCAGTTTTTCCTTAACTGCTTCTTTTAATTCATATGCTGCATGGTCGCAGCCGATTGCGATTTTCATTATATTCTCCTTTATTTGTCCTTGTCCTGGAGTTCCATCTCGAAGTATGTCTCCCTGACCTTATTGCTGAGATCGTGAGTATTACCTGCTTTGATGGCATTAAGAAGCTGCCTGTGCGCATCGATAAGTTCTTCGGTCTTTCCGCTTCTGATCATGTGCCCTACGGTGTCATATCTGACCGCATGAGTCAGAGATCTGACCACTCTGTTTATCTTATCCGCCATAGGGTTCTGTGCCATCTCGGCAATCTTGTCATGGAATCGGTTGTCGACATCGAAGAAAGCCTCTACGTAGTCCTCATCAGACTTAACGATGGTCTCCATCTCCTCTATGATGTCCTCGAGTTCTTTGAGTTCCTCGACGTCGTGGTGATCAATAGCGAGTCTCATCATGCCCGCTTCGGTCATCTCGCGAAGCTCCATGAGGTTTTCAAAGGAATCCTGGTTTAGGATAATTCCGTAGACCATCGGGTCTATCATGCTCTCGCTGTACCCGTCGCACACGAAAGTTCCTTCGGACCTCTTGCTCTCGAGCACGCCGAGATAGGTCAGAATCTTTATCGCTTCTCTGACGCTGCTCCTGGCAACTCCCAGAATCTCTGCGAGTTCAGGTTCCGGCGGTATGCGGTCACCCGGTTTGAGCTCTTTGCTGCGCATCGCGTCGGTCAGTCTGTTTATAACGCTCTGAACGACGGATTCCTTTTTCAAGCTCTTAAGGTAGCCCGGCGTTTTATCCGCGCTAAGCTTCTTTTTTCCTGCATCGGCAGTTGTAATCTGTACGGCTGTCATTTTATACCCTCCACACGGAGGTTATTATACTACGATTACTCGCTCAGAGTAAGATGCTGCGGCACACCATTTGAATAATATGCGTCGAGCTCTCCTTCGATCAGCGGCTGAGCATATTCGATGAACTCATCGCTTACATAAGTACCGTCGTTGATGATCCACTCATCCGGTACTTTGCGCTCTACATTGGCTACTTCGTGGATATCGAAAGTGCTGTATGATGTCACATACGGAGCTCTTGATTCTACCTTTATAACAACCATCTCTCCCGTGCAGCCCTCGAAAGCTTTCTTTGCTGCCAGGTATCCTGCGTTGTACGCCTCATCGGCATCAGTCTTGGATACAACGTGGCTTGCGCATCTCTGGATGGTGGAGAACTCGATTGCTCTGGCCTTGACGCCTGCCTCTGCGCTCAGCATCGATGCGAGGTAAGCTCCTACGCCGGAAAGCTGTGTGTGCCCGAATGCGTCTTTCTTGGATTCTCCTGCTCCCTGCTCGCATACGAATGTGCCGTCTGCGAGTTTGATTCCTTCGGATACCGCTATGATTACCGAGCTCTTTTCCTCTGCGATCTTCTTGACTCTCTCTACGAAGTCTTTAGGATCGAAGCTGACCTCAGGGAGGTAAATGAGATCAGGTTTGTTGCCGCCGAGTGCAGCTGCTGCCGTGAGCCATCCTGCATGGCGTCCCATAATCTCAACTATGAGGGCCGACTTTCTGTACGGACCGTAGCATGTAGCGTCTGCCACTACCTCTTTAAGAGTTGTAGCGATGTACTTGGCTGCGGAACCGAAGCCCGGGCAGTGGTCCGTTATAGGCAGATCATTGTCTATGGTCTTAGGAATTCCCATGAACTTCTGGGTTTTGCCGTGCTGCTCTGCATAGTCCGAGAGCATTTTGACCATATCCATGGAGTCGTTGCCGCCGTTATACAGGAAATACTGGATGTCATACTTCTCCATGATCTTGAAAATCTTTTCGTATACGTCTTCGTTTCCTTCAATCTTAGGAAGTTTGTATCTGCATGATCCGAGGAAAGCCGACGGTGTTCTTCTCAGCAGAGATACATCTGCCGAATCCTTCAGTTCTTTTCTCAGATCGATTATATTCTCGTTCAGAAATCCTTCGATGCCGTAATGCATTCCGTAGATTTTTTTAACTCCTGCTGCTTTGGCAGCTTCGAATGCACCTGCCAGACTGGAGTTTATAACAGCTGTAGGGCCACCTGACTGGCCTATTATCATGTTGCCTTTTACGCTCATTTTTTCACCTCATGTTTTTAAGCAATTGTTATCCTAAAGCGATTAACATTATATGGTGCCCTGTTATTACTTGGTGCCGAATATCCTGTCCCCTGCGTCTCCGAGTCCCGGTACGATGTATGCGTTCTCGTTGAGCTTCTCGTCCTTGGCTGCGATGTAGATGTCTACATCAGGATGAGCATTTGTCAGAGCCTCGATTCCTTCCGGTGCTGCGATGAGGAACATAAGGCTGATGTCCTTGGCTCCTCTGGCCTTTACGAAGTCGACTGCTGCTATGGCGGATCCGCCTGTAGCCAGCATTGGGTCTACTACGATTACTCTTCTCTTGTCTATATCCTCAGGAAGTTTGCAATAGTACTCGACCGGCTCATGTGTCTCAGGATCTCTGTAGAGTCCGACGTGGCCGACCTTGGCATTCGGGATGATCTCGAGCATGCCATCTACGAATCCGAGTCCCGCTCTCAGAATCGGAATGATGGCTACATCAAGTCCTTTGAGAACTTCGACAGTCGTAGGGCATATAGGTGTTTCTATCTGAATCTCCTGAGTAGGAAGATCTCTCGTTACCTCGTATGCCATCAGCATGGCAACCTCTCTGGTGAGATCTCTGAACTCTTTGCTCGACGTGTTCTTATCTCTCATGATCGACACTTTGTGCTGAATGAGCGGATGATCGAATACCATTATCTTTCCCATTGTTTTCCTCCTGTGTAATACTGTTTTCTTCTATTATATATATTTACTTTTCACTTTTGTGTTCAATTCGTAGAACTTGAGCAAATCATTTTACGATGTCGTAGCCGGCGCTTTTGAGCATGCGGTTCATAACGCTGAAGCCCGCTCCCTTCTCCTCTATGGCTCTAATGAATATGATGTCGTAGCCCTGTCTGTCGAGCTCGCGGAGGTCCGCGAAGAGTTTGTGCGCGGCTTTCTTGGCATCGTTGCCGTATTCGAGTATGGCGGGATTGAGCCCGTTCCTCTTAGCCTCGACACCGAGTTCCATCACTCTGCGGCCGAATGTTTCATTGTCCCCTGCTATCAGGCGGACTTTAGCCTTAGGCGAATAGTGTGTGTATTTCATGCCGGGAGACCTTGGTTTGAACTCTGCATCTGCAGTGGCAGGAGTGTCGGCATCTGCATTTACAACTGTGTTGGTGTCCATTCCATTAACATCTCTAATGTCAATCTCATTTTCCGGTTTCATCAGCAGAGATTTGTCGTATTCAACGGTACAGCCCAGCACGGCTTCGAGCCATTCTTTTGTGATGATGCCCGGCCGCAGGATGACAGGAGTCTCTCCTGTCATGTCCACGACAGTGGACTCGATGCCGACGTCGCACTGGTCGCCCATGATGACGGCATCGATGCGGCCGTCCATGTCCTCCAGCACGTCGTACGGTGTGGTCGGACTCGGGCGTCCGGATATGTTGGCACTCGGTGCCGCGACAGGCACGCCTGCCGCAGCGATCAGTCTGCGAGCTGTTTCATTCATCGGCATCCTGATCGCGACGGTGTCAAGACCTCCGGTCGTGACACCCGGCACCGACGGGTCCTTCCTCAGCACCATGGTAAGCGGTCCCGGCCATAATTGCTTGGCCGCTATCTTTGCATATATAGGCAGCATAAAGGAGCCGCCCTCGACAAGAGCATCCATGTCCGATGCTTCTGCGATATGGACTATCATCGGGTTGTCCGACGGGCGCCCTTTTGCTTCATACACAGAACGGACGGCCACTTCATTGAGGGCATCCGCCCCAAGTCCGTAAACCGTCTCCGTCGGAAAGGCCACAAGACCACCATCTCTGATGATCTCCCCGGCCCTCCTGATATCCTCTTCATTTGTATCTAATCTTAATGTTTTCATTCTATTAGAAACTTTTCATTTTTTCGGCCTGATCTGCGGTAATCAGTCCGTCAACTGCCTCCTCGATATCCCCGTCCAGGAACTGATCCAGCTTATACAGGGTCAGATTGATTCTGTGATCCGTAACTCTGCCCTGCGGGAAGTTATATGTCCTGATTCTCTCGGATCTGTCGCCCGATCCGATCTGGCTTCTTCTGTCGGCAGAAATCTTGTCGTTCTGCTCCTGAACCATTTTGTCATGAAGTCTGGACTTGAGTACTCTCATGGCCTTCTCTTTGTTCATGATCTGGTCTTTTTCGTCCTGGCAGGTAACTACTATGCCGGACGGAGCGTGGGTGATTCTGACGGCGGAGTCTGTGGTATTTACGCACTGGCCGCCGTTACCGGATGCTCTGAATACGTCTATCTTAAGATCGTTAGGATTGATCTCAACTTCAATGTCATCTACCTCAGGCAGAACGGCAACCGTCGCTGCGGATGTGTGTATTCTGCCGGATGATTCTGTCTCAGGCACCCTCTGTACGCGGTGCACGCCTGACTCGAATTTGAGGCGTGAATACGCGCCTTTACCCTTAATCATTACAACGGCTTCTTTGATGCCACCTATTCCGGTATCGCTGATCTCGATAATCTCGGATTTCCAGCGATGACGCTCGGCGTATCTTAAATACATCCTCAGGAGGTCGTTGCCAAACAGCGCGGCTTCTTCTCCGCCCGTGCCGGCTCTAATCTCGAGGATTACGTTCTTTTCATCGTTAGGGTCTTTCGGGAGCAGCAGAATCTTGAGCTCATCCTGAGCCTTCTCCATTGCGCCCTCGAGCTCCTTGGCCTCTTCCTTGGCCATTTCTCTGACCTCTTCATCGTCTTCCATCTCGATGAGTTCCTTGGCGTCCGCAAGATCCGACTGCATCTTCCTGTACTCATCGTAAGCCTTGACCACAGGCTCCATCTCTGACATTTCTTTCATATATTTCTGAAATGCCTTCTGGTCTGCGATGACTGCAGGGTCCGCTACCTTCTCAGAAAGTTCCTGGTATTTATCTTTTATAAAGTCGAGTTTGTCAAACATCTTATGCCTCTTTTACTTATATATTCCATCCGCGTTATTTTACTTGTTTTCGGCCCATAAAACAAGCGCAACGGACTACTTATAGGATATTATTATGCGGACAAATCAAAACCACCTTTCGAAATGAAAGGTGGTTGTTTTTTCCTGATTAAAGTCCGTATTTGTTCTTGAACTTCTCAACACGTCCGCCGCGATTAGCAAACTTCTGCTGGCCTGTAAAGAATGGGTGGCATTCAGAGCAGATGTCTACTCTCATCTCTTCCTTATCGGACTGAGTTGTAAATGAATTACCACATGCGCAAGTTACTTTACATTCCTTATACTCAGGATGGATTCCTTCCTTCATGTTGGTACCTCTTTCTAATTACTAGTAATAACTATTGAAACGTTTCTCTTGCCTTTGCAAACTTCTGCCGGCCTGTAAAGAACGGGTGGAGGATTTGGATGGATTCCTTCCTCCCGCGGCCTCAATTTGCGACAGCCTTGACAGTATATCACTCAAAGTACGTGATTTCAAGCCTTTTTTCTGCCGACTTTGAAGATCACCAGATCGAGGATTACGAGGTAGAGCGCAGCGAGGCCGAGGGTTGCGTAGCACATGGCAGGGCTCTTGGTCGCAAGTCCCACGAGTACGAGTACAGGCGCGCCGAGCAGTATACCGAAACTGGATCCGACTACGAGATTGCCGGCTGCAGGACTTGAGAGCTCAGGGTCTATCTCGCGAAGCAGGAGTACGCCCGAGCTGATTGTGCCCGTCATCATTCCGTACATCGAGATGAGCCCTTCGTAATAGTAGTCCGGATAGACAGCCTTGCACACCCATTTGAGGTGGTACCAGGTGACTATCGTGCCGAGCGTTACCATGAGCACGAACGGCAGCACAAGTCCGCGTATATCCTCTATGTCTATGCTTGCTATTCCGGCAACTATCATAATGTCAAAGAAGAGTCCGGAGAGCCTGTTGAGCAGGTAGTTGTCCTGGTAAGGTCTCCTTGCGCCCATGTCTCTGAGTTTCTCAAGGAGTACTCTCAGCAGTATCGCAAGCGCGGAACCTATGATGAAGTTGAATCCCCAGAGCAATGTGTTGACCGTTGCTGCGAGGCCCTCGCTTATGGCTGCGATACCCGTTGTCATAGCTCTTGTCACCGCGAAGGTAAACAGATAGACAACGATTATCATGGCAAGCTGCACGCTGAGTTTGTCTATGGACTCGGAGATTGAGCTGTCCTCCTCTGCCTCGAAGTAGTCATCGGCCGCTGCCTTATCTTCTCTCATCTGTGTATATTCGAGTTTGCCGCTTTTCTTAAGAACGTTGAGTATTATGACTCCGATCACGCAGGCAACTATATATCCTGCTGCTGCTATGGCAAGTCCGAAACTGTGTCCGCCCTCAAAACCGAGCGCCTGGTAACTCGAGCCTACGTTATTAGCCTGTCCCGGGCCCTGTCCGAAGCCCATAGGAAGTAGGAGTCCGGCAGCTCTGAACATATTAGGCATGATGGTAAGCGATAGGCCTATGGTGATGATGAGACCGGTCACTCCCTGCACCATATATGAGCTGACGATGACGGCGCCGGACCTGAATCCGACCTTGCTCTCATCACTCTGTTTTTTCTTCTCCGGTGTACGCAAACTCATCGCGATAAATCCGAGCGCTATTCCGTGATAAGTCAACATTTCCATGAAATTCTGATCTATCTTGACCAGGCCGACTTCCTTGGCCAGCAGGAGTATGAAACCTCCGAGAACTGCTACCGGTATCATGCTCTTTCTGATAAAAGCAACGTTCCTTCTGGCGAAGTTTGCCAGAAGTATTACTGTTGCAATATATCCGAACTGGATAATTACGTTCCAAAGTTGTTGGTTAGCTGCTGAATAATCCAAACTTAGAGTTCCTTTCTATTTAGATTCATCGCTTGGTTCCTGCCGGCTTTCTCTCTTGTTCAAATTGAATGCCTGCATATACTTTCTGAGATTGGCCGCGTCCGACCTTATTTCGTAATAATCCTTATCTATGCTGAACAGCAATCTGTTGGCCTGCACCATGGTCATGCTGTCGATATCGTTTAATGCGAAGCTATCCTCTCCATTGATTATAAGAAGATTGTCCTCTTTGCATTCAAGAGACAGTGCTCCGTTTGTCTTCTCACTTTCGTTATGATTCCGATCCAGTGTATAGAGATGCGCCTCTTCATCGGCAAATATCTTATCTCCGCCCTTCGCGTTTATCATGGCTTTTTCGATAGCCTCTTCATCGAGCATCTCCCATTCGACTATAGTCTCTACAGGCTCCGCCGGCTCGAAGAAACCCGTCTCGGTAAATCGCACTTTGAAGCCGCAGCCGCACTTTATCTCGTCGCCCTCTGTGCTGAGACCGCCTATGCTGCCGCAGGCCGGGCATGAACAGACCGCCCTTTCCAGGCCCTCGGCAAGCCCTCCCTTGGCAGGGATATATCTCGCCGCTTCGGACTGCTCTTTCTGCCATTTCCAAATGTCGAAGTAGAGGTCGCGGGCTATAGCCTCGTCTATTTCCTCTGCAGTCATATCGGCAAGCATCTCCGGAGTATAGACATTTACGACTATGCCATTTACTTTGCCGCGCCTTAGGTTCTTGGCCCATCTCGGACGCAGCAGGTAGCTGCCTTCTATCCTGAACGTGATGAGTGCATATCCGCTCTTCTTGGCGAGTTTGCCATTGCCGGGCTTGATGTCCATCGTGACGCCGTCCCAGGTCTGTTCGCCCTCGACAGCAATGTATACGTCTTCTCCTATGGCAAGTTTCTCGAGTATCCTGATTGCAGTGCGGCTTGTCTTCCCTCCCTTTTTATGAGGGATGATGCTCACATATCTGTTGAGCAAGTTGCCCCAAGGCCTGACTCTCAATATGTGTTCGCTCACTACATACGATAAGGTCCTGTACCAAAGGGGCCTCGATACAAAGAGGAAGTCATAGACGGCTGCGTGGTTGGTCGCTATGATTGCGGGCCCGAGATCCTTGTATGAGGTCTGTTTATCATAATTGAATTCCGTATTACGTTTTAGCCAGGTCTTTACAGGAAAAGTGACGGCATTCTTGAATCTCAAATGCCGCCCTTTCTCTCTGACTTGCTCTGTAGTCAGTGTTTTGTCGTTATCTGAAAACCTCAAGCAACACTTCCTTTCGCCGGGAATCTATGCGATATCCCTCAGGTTCAGTTTCTTGACCTTGTTGAATATTACGCTGTTGATGAGTATTGCAAATACAGCTTCCAAAGCCACAGCGATTATCCACGCTACCGGATGGAAGGATTTGACGAACTCAAGGTCAGGTTGCTCTAACAGACCTATGACAGGCGGGGCTAATATCGCGCCGAGTATCACGCCGAGTGCAAGGCCCAGTCCTGTGGTGAATACGGTCTCCTTGGAGAGATATCCCTTGGCCTGTTTGACGCTGAATCCGTTGACTCTCATTACCGAAAGTTCGGTCTTCCTGCGTGTCAGGAAGATATTGGACAGGTTGGTGAGTATCATGAAGGATATCAGAATCGCCATGCCTGTTATCAGTATTACTATAATATTGTAGAGATTGGCCACTGATGCAAATCTCGTCTTGAAGTCGTCCTTTTCCGTAAATCCTATCTCGTCTGTTACAGCGAGCAGATCGTTTTTCACTTTTTCCTCGTCCGCGCCGTCCAGTATGATGTAGAAACTGTTGTTTTCGTGTTCCTTACCGAATATGGACTTGTATGCGGCAGGCGAAGCTACTACGGTACGGCCGACGTAATTGGTGAAGTAGCCCTTGACTTCAGCCTCGATTTCTTTGAGCGATGTGTCGAGTATAGGCAGTTTGTCGCCTATATCCATCTTGTAGCTTTCGTTCATCCTCTTTTGAATCAGAACTCCGCTCTCAGGAATCTCAAGCGGCTCTTTGGTCTTCGGATCCGTAATCGCGTAGAACTCGCCGAGCTTTGCAGGGTCTGCGCATATCAGCTGCAGTCCGTCTATTTTTCCGTCCCATTTATACAGCATGGTTTTGGTAGCCGCCGGCAGGTACCTTACTCCCTCCGACGCAAGCACTGAATTCAGTTTCTCGCTTTGCTCCTCTGTGACATTGCTGTTCATTGTGACTTTGAGATCGTATTTGTGAACATCGCTGATCTGTTTGTCGGTCATGCCGTCGTAAGCAAGCTTCATCGTTATGCCCATTCCGATAAGCATGCAGCTGAATGCGATGATAGCGACTGTGACGAATACTCTGGCCTTGTCCTCGGCCATATTACGCATGATAAGCCTCGAGTACAGGGTTCCCGTTTTCGATGCTTCTTTCTTCTTTTTATTTGCTTTTTCCTTCTTGAGAACCTCTCCCTTCATCAGTACGGAAGCCGGGCTCTTGAGTATATCTCCGCAGGCGATAATCGATGCAATTATCGTTACCAGCAATATGGCTAGCGCGGCAAGTGCGGTTATGCCCGGAGTAAAGATGCTCTTTGCCGGGCCTACCTGATACATTCCGGATTCCGAATATTTAACCTGAACAATGCTGGACAGGACGTATCCGAGTGCGGCGGCAAGTGCGCTTCCGACGATTGCCGATGAAACTCCGAATGTCAGGTATTTGCCGAGTATCTCGCCTTTGTGGAAGCCGAAGGCCTTGGATGTTCCGACGAGTTTCTTTTGTTCATCTATTATGATAATGAGAGTCGACAGACATACTATGGCAGTTACTACCATAAAGAGTATGCCGAATACATTGCCCGCGCTCGTGATGGCGGCGAGATTTGATCTCGCATCCACGTATCCCGAATTGGCTCTCCTGTCGAGGGCAATCCATCTGCATGGCTCCATTTTTTCAACTTCTTCTCTTGCCTCTGCGAGCTTTTTCTCTGCCTCTTCCCTGTTCTCCTCAAGAAGCAGTTTCGCCTCTTCGAGTTTGGACTCATACTTGGCTTTTTCGGAATAGTATCTCGACCAGCCCGCATTTATCTTGCTCTGATATTTCTTCTTTTCGGCGGCAATCTTTTTCTTGGCTTCTTTCTTGCCGTCCTTTATCATCTTTCTGTATTTTGCGATCTCTTTGTGTCCATCGTCGATCTTTTTCTGAGCCGCGTCAAGTTGCGATCTGACATCCAATATAGCATTTAGAGCCTTTTCTATCTTTTCGAGTAATTCTTTGCTGAAGTGAGCGTCTTCGTTTTCCAGTACGTTTTTGGCCATTGTGATTAGCTCTTCACCGTCAATTTGACTTAGGACCAAAATAGCGTTCTGGAGTTTCTTGCTGTCAAGATAATTATCGATTTTTTTGGCAAGATCCATCGTTTCTTTTTCTTTTACTACTTCAAAAATCTTCACGATGGCTGTCTCATGATTAACAATAAACTTTGCAACCGCCTGCTCTGCTATTCTATAGGCTTCCAGCTCGTCCCATTTTCCGTAGTTTTGAATAAGATAACGAACCTGCTCAAGTATCGGCTCAATATCTTTTACTTCATTTTCGAATTTTTCGCGGAATTCTTTAAGCGCTTTTTCAGCCGCATTAAGCTCTGCATCCTTTTGATCCAGCTCTTTCTCGAGTTGCTTAATGGTCTTGTTGTATCCCGGAACCTTCATGGATCCGTTCTTGAGCTGTTTATTGGCGTTGGCGATTTTCTTATCCAGCTCGCTCTGAGCGCTGTTGAGTTCCTTCCTTCCGCTGGCGAGTTTGGAGTTGAGCTCTGCTTCGCCGTCATCTATCTGGCTTTGCGCATCTTCCATCTGTGCGAGAGCCTTCGCCCACTCCTCATCGATTTTGGAGTTGGCCATATCCTTCATCTCTTTAGTTCTGTCCACTCCAAGTTCCTCGGCGAGTTCCTCGAACGCCCTGGTGGTTCCGGACATCTTTTCGAAATACTCATCCGAGAACATGCTTGTTTTCTCAGGCTCCTCGGCTTTGATGAAAGCATTGGTATAGAGGCCGTCCGTTGCTTCTTTGTTAAAAGCGTCAAGCGGAAGAATTACGGTATTGACGGTTTTTCTTCTCAGATAATCCGGATGGTGTACGAGGCCCGTGATAGTGAATTCCTTTTCAAAGAGAGGCTCTTTATCTCCCAGTGCATCAAGTCCCGTGAGTGAAATCTTAATCTTGTCTCCGACCTTCAGATTGTTGACCTCGGCAGCGTCCTCTCCGATAGCGCACTCCGATTTGCCTACAGGCAGGTTGCCTTCCAGCAATTCAGGCACGCTGATTTCCTTGGTCGCGGATGATACCGTCCCGCTCATCTTGCGTCCGTTGTGGGTAATCGTGGCGTCAGCCTGTATGACTCCCTCGGCTGCAAGCACTCCGTCCGTCTGTCTGATCTTTTCGAGGTTCTTTTCCGAAACACCGAGAGAGGATACCATTTCGTAATTCTTGAAATTGCGATCTCCGTAGTAGTCGGCAAGTTTCTTTTCGAGTCCGGCGCCCATGTATCTCGTCGTCAGGAGGGCCCCGAGTCCGAGCATGACAACAAGGCATAGCGACAGGAATGACACTATGCGCTTCTTGATATTTCTAAAGGCGTCTTTTCTTTGTGTTTTCCTCATTTACTTCGAACCCCAAACCTCTTTTCGCAACTGATTACCAGACGAGATCCTCTGCATTCAGCGGATGGAGGTTAACCCTTATGCTTGAAATCTTGCCGTCTCTGAGCTTAACTACTCTGTTGGCCATCTTTGCAATCTCAGGATTGTGCGTAACCATCAGCACTGTGGTGTTGCGCATTTTGACGATGTCCTCGATTACTTTAAGTACCTTGATGGATGTATCGTAGTCGAGGGCCGCTGTCGGCTCGTCCGCGAGTATGATCTTAGGATTTTTGACCAGCGCTCTTGCTATGGATACCCTCTGCATCTGTCCGCCTGACAGGGCAGATGGCATGCTGTTGCCTTTCTCCTCCAGACCTACCATTCGGAGGGCCTCCATGGAGTCCATAGGGTTATCGCTTATCTCACCGATGAATTCGATGTTCTCGTATGCCGAGAGGTTTGGCATCAGGTTGTATGCCTGGAATATGAATCCTATGTATTCACGTCTGTATTCGGTAAGCTCCTCCTCCGATGGTTTGGACATGTCTTTGCCCTCTACGAGGAGTTCGCCCTCAGTCATTCTGTCCATGCCTCCGATTATGTTGAGCAGCGTACTCTTACCGCATCCGCTCTCCCCGAGAACTACCATGAGTTCGCCCGGGAATACGTCGAGGTCTACGCCCTTGAGGATTCGTCTGATTTCCTCTCCGCTCATGAACTCTTTGATGATGCCTCGCACGGTGACTATAGGCTGTCTGTCCTCAAACGGTCTGAACGAGAAACCTTTGTCTTCTATGTCGAGTGCGAGAACCGCGCAGCAGTTTTCGCAAACATCTATGTCTTCCTGAGTATAGCCTTCGCCTTCCTTTCCTGTGAGCAGGAGGCATCCGATTGTATGTTTCGGTGTTTTAATAGGAACGCAAAGCACGCTCTTTCCTGTGATGTCAGGTCCGTCCACACCCGCATATTTCAGCTTCTGAACATCAGCTGCTTTGTAAACTCTGCTCTTTCCGGATTCGATGACTTCTCCGACGACGCCTTCTCCCATCGATGCGCTCTCTCCTATGGCTGCACTCGTTCCGTGCGCCATAACAGCGACCGTCCTTTTGCTGGCATCATCCAGCATCCAGATGGAACCTTTGTCGCTTTTCGTGGCCTCGCAGAATATATCAAGGCTGTTTCCCAGCGCATCTTCGAGCTGATTGGCATCCCGAAGGGCCTCCATGATTTGCCATAATGTCTGAACATTCATCACTTCCATAAGTCTTTCCTCAATTCTGATTCGCTTGCTCTTTTTTCAGGGCGCAATTATATATCTACATTTTATCACTGCTCGGTTACAAAATGGGAAAAACAAACATAAATTAACCCAAAAATACCGCCTCCGTTCACGAAAGTGGCGTGAATGAAATAAAAATCGGGCGACCTTTGACGCCCGATGCCGATATTGACAATCTATTGAATTCGCTCGAAGAGCACATCTATCACTCCGCCGCATACCTTTCCGTCCGAGGAAGACTCTGCATCTCCCACTCGAATTACTTCCGTGACGAAGTCCGGATCTTCGAGGTGTTCCCTTGCAATTAAGAGCGCCTGGTGTTCGGCCATACCTCCTCCTATTGTCCCCCATTTCTCGCCGTCACTTGTAACCACCATTTTAGTTCCCGGATCCCGCGGGGAAGACATTATTTTGCGTATCACTGTAGCAAGTAGCGGCTTGCCTGCGTCTGATGCAATGGCATCCAGCTGTTCATGTGAGAACGTTCTTGTTATCACCCCGCCCGTATTCTTAACGGAGATAATCTCTGCCAGAATTGCTATAGCTATCTCCTCCGGTGTGCTGGCACTGATGTCGAGCCCAACCGGAGTATGAACGAGCGCAAACCTCTCCTCATTTATACCGGACGCCGCCAGTCCGGCCTTCACCGTGTTAATCTTGCCGGGAGATCCCAGCATCCCCACATAGGCAAACTTCTTACTGAGTATATGCTCCAGACATACCTGGTCAAAAGCGTGCGCTCTGGTGGCAACGAGAAAATATACGCTTTCGCCACCTTCAATGCCGTCCAGTACCGAAGCATAATCTCCGCATATGACTTCGTGAGATCCGAGCGATTTTGCCAATTCTGCGTAATCCTGTCTGTCTTCTATGCATATGATATGCATATCGAGATTAGAGGCAGCCTTGATACATGCTGCCCCTACATGACCGGCACCGCATATAATCAGATTAGGGGTTTCCTCCATTACCTCGCAGTATACCTCGCGTCCGCCTATTTCGTATACTCCCGTAATTCGGACGTCTGCTATCTCATCCAGATATCGTCTGTAAAACTGTTCCTCTCCGGTGCAGTGTATTATCTCATAACCATAAATAAGAGTTTTGCTCTCCAGCCCGTTTTCCAGGATCGTTGCCATTACCCTGTGAGCAGCATTGCTGTCATTTTTTAATATGCTGAATAGGTCTCTCATATGTGCTCTGCTCTTACTTCTTTATCTTTACCTCCTTAGCCGGAGACAGTTCGCTATATACTATTTTGCCGCCGACCGTCTTATAATAACGAATCTTGAAATAATAGGTTTTTTTCTTCTGGAGTTTTTTATTTATGAATGAAAGCGTCTTTTTCTTTGCAAGTTTTTTTGTTGCTTTAACAGTCTTGACCTTGGCATAATTGCCATTCGCCGCGGTTGATCTGTATATCTCATACCCTTTGGCATCTTTAACCCTTTTCCACTTAACCTCAGCTTTTTTTCCTTTTTTATTCTTGACTGATTTAAGTTTCATTGCAGCAAGCAATATTTCGGTCTGATTTGACACTTTCCACTCACTGTAGGAGGAGGTGCTGCCCTCGGTTCTGTATCCTCTCACCTTGTAAGTGTACTTGTTTCCTGCTGATACACTCTTATCTGTATAAGACGCTGCCTCCCCTCTGTAAACCGTGCTGTATGCACCTCCGTTTACCGATCTTTGAAGTTCAAATCCTGTCCTCGGACCAGAAGCGCTCCAGGAAACATTTACTGCCGCAGTGGCGTTCTTCGGGACTGCTATGGAATTCATTGTGCATATCGCTGTTGGATCTTGCCATGCAAGAACAGGGAATCCGCCGTTTACGTTGTTTCGATCCGGCGCGTAGTTGTCCCCGAGTACAGATGACGGATTAGTTTTAAGTACCGACTCAGATACCACCGTGCCGGCTATCCCTGCCGTCTTTCCGATGCGGCCAGGTAAAGAAGCAACGGATGTGTCGGTGCATATCGCATTGCTGAACATATTTGTCGCAGCGCTTCCGTATCCTGCTACACCGCCTACCGCCATAGCCTCCTCTGAAAAGCCGCTGCCCAGTGTAATCTTTCCTGCGTTGTAGCTGCTCTTTACAGCAGCACTCATAAGTCTGTTGGTTCCGACATTTGTGATGCCGCCGATTTTAGCCCATTTCGATGTGCTTTCAGAATAGATGTTTCCGAAATTTATGCAGTCAGATATAGTTCCTCTCAATATAGTGCCTGCAATACCGCCCATTGCATACGTCTGACCATAACCACTCATATCGCCTTTATTAATACACTGGCTTATTGTCAGCGCAGCTGCCGCATAGCCAGCTATTCCCCCTGCTGCATGCGCATATGAAGAAGTCCCTTTCATAGTAGTGGCGATACTGCCATTGTTTACGCACCTCTCTATTAATCCACCTGAGGACTCCCCGCTTCCGAGGATACCTCCGACCTTCCAGCTAGTAGATGCAAGTTCTCCATCGTTAGTGCAGTCAATGATTCTGACCGAACCAGCGTCCAGCTTTCCTGCAATTCCTCCGATGGATTCATTGCTTCCACTGATGTTCCCTTTGTTTGTGCAATTTTTTATAACGGTGCTTCCTTCGGCTGTTCCGACTATTCCGCCTGCCGCGAAAGCCTTGTTCATCATCACCTCAGATCTGCAGTTTTCTATCTGCGTATTTATGGCAGTGCCGGCAATACCCCCGCCGTTTGCTCCGTTAATAAATCCGCACTCCATAGTCACTGAGGCATCATTCACATAGGCTCCGGATACAACGTTTACATTTCTGATTACAGCACCGTCAGTCACACCGAACAGCCCTCCGTTACCTCCTTCGCTGTAGCCTGGGGCAAAATTTCTGTACATATATTTTATGGTATGACCACAGCCGTCAAAAGTGCCTTTAAAAGGATTCTTTTCACTGGCCCCAATGCCAATCCAGCTTCGCTCATAACCGAAGCTGTCACCGCTATTTGCAATAGTGTTCTCAAGGCCTATATCTTTCCCGAGTTTAATCGTGACTCCCTCAAAGGTGACCCCGCCTGCACAGAGCTTTGCCACGCCCGCTAGTTGCTTCGCACTGCTAATAGTAAACTCCTTAGTCCCATCTGAATACCAATCTGTATCCGCCGTGCTGGTCCATCGCTTACCTTGAGTTTTCGGATCAAACGAAATCTCAATCCGATCCGTGTCTCCGGTAACTTTAAAGGTATATGAACTTCCTATCTTCTTTTTGTCATCCAGCGCCCATCTTGTTACCACGGGATCACTGAAACCTCCTGTGTATTCCAGATATTTGATATCCGGCTGTGTCTGGAGCAAATCTATGTCAACAGGCGTCACTCTGATTACTTCATTCATCTCGACTGTATCCCCGGTATACAATCTGACCGGTTCGATGTCCCGCCCATCAGCATCCTTGATTTTTTCCACCTTGACATAGTAGTGAGCGCCATCATTCTCCTCAACCAAAGCAAGTTCCGAAGGAATCCTGTCTGAGAATTCTGCGGAAACAGTCACATCCCTGCCGCTTGCCGAATAGAAATCTCCTTCCGTGAATGTTGATTCATTAACGCCATCTGAAACCTTGTATCCTGTCAGTCTCTTCCCTTTGTCAGGTTCGGCTTTAAGTTCCACTATCGTGCCATACGGCAGATTTGTAAGCTTGCTGTCTGATGACAGATTGCCGCCGGCAGTCTGTTCAAGAGTAATCGTTGAGTTTTCCAGGCTTGCATTCTGCTGGAAGTAAAGAACGGGGTAGCCATTGTTTATATTATTTGTATCCTCCGAGAACACTTCACCGTTGGAATTGAGTGCCGCAAGGATTTCATCTGACTTCAGGTCTGCAGCTCTGACATTTATCAATCTGACCTTGTTATTCTTTGTCGACTCTCCGATAGAATATCCCGTCTTGTCTTCTATCGCAGTTCCGGGTGCCTCATAGAAACAGTTTGCAACTTTATAGCTTGCAAACGATCCTCCGTCCACACCTATTTCCTGTCCGTCATACACAGGACTCTCGTCCTCCCCGTTCACAATGCCCGTGGCCCCTATGTTATAGCAGTTAAATATGTCTGCGCCCGCAGGACTCCTGTTTTCACTGCCTTCATAGCCATTGCTGCCTATAATTCCTCCGTGCTCCCAAAAATTTGATTTAATATTTCCTGTGTTATAACAATTACGGATCGTTGATTTTCCCCAGGCTGCTCCGACTATTCCGGCACACCCTCTCATATCCGTAGAATAAACATCTGCATAATTCGCGCAGTTTTCAACCAAAACACCTTCTACCGTTTCTCCAATCCTGCCTACTACTCCGCCGACCATTCTGCGGCCTTTTACATTTCCTTTTACAACAACATTCCTAATCGTGGGAATCCATGATGCTGCATATTCTGCGCACGTGTCTTTTGCATATCCGTTTGCGTAGTCGACTCCTCCTCCTAGGTATCCTACGAGACCTATTTCCATAGCATATGCGAATCCCGCCCGCGACATTCGGTTGCAATTAATGCTTACTGTGTGCCCCTGTCCGTCAAGAACTCCCTGAAATCTTGTATCGATTACTTTTGCTCTATTTCCATCGGTTTCATTGGTATTCATCGCATACTTGCCGCCTATAGGGGTCCAGTTTTTATCACCCATATCCATATCGGCGGTCAGTTTAACCGTGCGATAGAGGAAATCATTATGAATATCATCTTCGGCTATCTTTTTATGTTCCACTTCCGGTAGTCTCCATGCGGTATCTCTTACCTGGTCTCCTACTCCCGGGGTCAGCAGGTCCACAGTCCACGGCTCAGTCGATATATAATCGTGTATGTATTTACCGTCTTCAAAGGATCTTCCTTCGTTGTCCTTTATCATCCATTCCTCGGTAACATTTTCATCCACCATTCCGTTTGTAATCGCCGCCAGGCCTGCAAGTTGTGCCGGTGTGCCGATTTCATATTCTTCTTTGTCGGGGTCATACCATGTAAGGTCGACTGCCCCATCCCATTTAGTAAGGCTGAAGAAATACGCAGTAATTTCTGAGTTTTCCTTACTCGCATCTATTTCAAAGGAATAATTTTCTTCGTTATATGTATATTCAAGATACTGTTCCTGTTGTTTTCCACTCTCATCCGTCCATATTTGTCTGACCGTGGCAAGATCATAGCCCGCAAAAGGCGAGGCAATTCCATCTGAACCGTTAAGCGTTATCGTTCCGTTTTGAATGTCCGGATCTATATTTACGTTACTTTTATTCTCTATACTGAGAATCCCTAGCGCGTTATGTCTGTTCGCTTCGAGATATTTGTCATTCTCCGTATCAGCATCAGTATCTGTATATCCGTCTTCATTTATTGTCTCTCTTGAAAGCCCCTCGCTTTCAAGGGCGTTAGTTTTAGAATTTTCATTATTAACGGAGGAGGCCCCGTTAAAAGCCTCCTCCGTCTTTGTCTGCACAGAGGTCTCTTCTGTTGCCCATACTAAACTTAACGGAGCATATGCTACCGTGATTGCTATTACCATAGAGATGCATGCAATTTGTCTTAGTATGTTCTTCATATTGAGCCTCCTCTATTAACTGCTGACTTTTGTAATAGATTATTATTTAACCGTTACTTTCTTGCCGGCGTTCTTCTTTGTGAAAATCTTCTTATACTTTTTCACATACTTTTTGTTATCCTTCTTCTTGCCGACCTTGATCTTAACCGTCTTTACCTTTGACCCTTTCAGCGATCCTTTAACGCTCTTCTTTGTGAGGTTCTTGCTCTTTACTGTCAGAGTCTTAACCTTGGTGCCATTGAAGGCCTTAGGTGCGATTTTTGTTACCTTAAGGGTTTCTCCGTTGACCTTTACAGTTGCAGGAACTGTAGCGGATTTCTTATTGGCCGCCTTTGTGAATGCCGCTGTCTTTGCTCCGGCAGAAACTACCTGATATGTGTTACCACCGACTTCCGCAATTTGTCCATTAACGACGGCCGGAGCTGCCTTTTCAACTGTAACTGTCCATTCTCCCAGATTTGCAATCGGAACAGTACCTCCGTCCGCATACACCTTTAAGGTGACTTTTGCTATTCCCGCAGCCAGTGGCTTGACTACTCCATTTTCATCAACGCTGACAACGTCTGCGTCATCACATTCAAATACCTGGTTGGCTCCAGCGCCGCCAGTGTCATAAAGAGCACTGATTTCATAATCGGAATACTTAGTCTCGATAGTCTTGGCAGGATCGCCCACTTTGAAGGTCATGTTCCCGGTCTCAATCTCAGTTGGCTTCTCAATTACAACATTGAGTTGTGGACCATTTTCAATGGCAAACCTTCCGGTAAAATTGACAGACGCGATTTTAACTTCAACATCGTCCTTCATAACTGTGTCCTTGGACAAATTGCCTCCCACATATGGACGATGTTTTCCCATAAGACCTTCTCCACTCTCCCAGTCTGAATTCGCCAGCGCAGCTACCGCCTCATCATAGGTATATCCATGCTTTGATTTTACCGCTATTATTGGGGTCAATTTGCTCGAATTCGGCACCTCCACAGCTACCACATCCGCATCAGCGTTTTTAAATCCTCCAGAAGCTGCAGTTATTGCTGAGCCATTTCCGTCTATCAGTTGATACTGATCTGTTGCACCCATTAGATCAGATACGCTTAAATAGTGCAACGCTCCTTGTTTTCCCATATTATTCCCAGACGCGTCTCTCCAGATCAGCTGAGCATTTCTGATGTCGTTTAGCGAATCTATTTCCAGCGTTTGCTGTAAAACTTTTTCGTAGCTAGGACCTTTGGCAACAACATATTCCCATGAACCTCCCTGGTTGCTGGCAAACGGGAATACCTGAGCCGGCATACAGTTGTCCTCGTCTTCCATCCAGGCTCTGCTCACACCTTTTTTTTCAACGCCGTTTACCAAGACAGTAATAGCATCATCAGCCTCAGCGAATGATTCGAATGCCATAAGTGGCATCATGGTCAATACCAGTGCAAGTGACAAAAACATTGCACTGAACCTTTTCGCAAAGTTTTTCATTGCTTTTCCTCCTTTGTTATATAAAATATCTATAGTATGTATATATAAAGACCGTTAAGTGGCGGCCAACCCTCTAACTTGTCTTATATATCGTACGTTATACCGTCATGCCTCCCACGCATGGCGGTATTCTTTCTATCAGTCCCCTACGTTCATCTGGGTGCCATCCTGCGCAATGATGTAGTACTTGTCAGTCTCAGGATCGTAATATACCGTTCCTTGTTTCTCGAGATTATCTGTCGGCGTCTCGGTGTTACTGATGTCCTCCTCAGTGAAGTCACTGATGGCCTCTTCCTTGCTGGCCTTGTCTTTTACCCTGCCGGCCTCGGAGATATTAAGATTCCAGCTGATTATGAGTGCGAGCATAATACCTACAGCAAGAACAAGCATGGCGTCCACAAGATTCGCCACGGTTGCCATCGGATTTACTTCCTCTCTCTGTTCAAACCTGTCCTGAGCAGAAAGTCTGCCACTCCCGTTCCGCCTAAGCATGTTTTTTCTCCACCTCGAGTATGCATTCCATCAGCGTTTCAAGCATCGACATATAGTCTGTATACCATCTGCCCCTGATGGTCGAAATCACAACAGCTATGGCTGCCGCTATAAGCCCCATAATAGTCGTATCGAAAGCTGTCAGCAGTGATGATGACAGTGTGATGGTGTCCCCCTGACCGAGTGCAATGATTCCCGGCCCGAGGGGAATCAGCGTACCGAGCAGGCCGAGCATAGGTGCTATCTTAGCGATCACATCGGATATTTTAAGCCTTCTGTCATAAAAAGACTGCTCTTCCTGTATCAGCCTGACTGCAAGAGACTCCCTCATCAGAGGCGTGATATCAGGATGTTTGATAAGTTCAAGCAGAGCCTCTCTCTGTCTCTTCAAAAGACCGCTTTTAATAACGCTCCATTCAACCTCCCCCGTATTTTCGGTTTCATTAAGTTCATCTATCATTTTCGGAAGCTCCTCATTGAGATGCCGTCTCTCCGTAAAAAACTCCGTGGCCAGCCACCCAATCATGAACACCGAAATCGCAATCAATACCAGAAGGAGTATTACGACCGGTATCTCCATCGAGGACGCTATTACCCTCATCATTTTACTGAAGAAATTCATTGAGTTTTCCATTGATTATCCCCATCTCTGCTTTCTATATCTGATAAACCCGAACAGCGATCCCTCTATTGCGATAATTCCTCCCATAAGGCCCGTAGTGCCGCTAAGATCATTGTCATCTTTTTTTACTTTTAACTGCTCTGCATCCGAATCCATCTCTTCCTGATGCGTGCTCATCGAAGCTTCTTCGGCAGGAGCCTGCTTGTTCAACGCGAGCCTCAGATTTTTGCTGGCCTCATCAGACAGCACGAAGGCAGTTGATTTGTTTTTTATCTTTACAGGTTCTTTTTTATCCTGCGCTGTGGTCCTGTTTCCGTTCGTTCTGCCGTTAGCTCCCGTGCTTTTGTTTTTACCGCTACCTGTGCCGTTTCCGCTGCCGTTGCCCTTTTTTTGACTTTTCCCACTGTCCTGCGGCTTCGCTTCGCTGTTCTCGTCTTCTTCGCCCACCGTGACTTTGAAGGAAATAGTAGAGCCTCCACTTGTGGCATATATCGTTGCAGTTCCTTTCTTCTTATATGTCAGGTTTCCCTCGGAGTCCACATCCACTATGCTGGGATCGCTCGAGCTCCAGATGATGTTCCCCTGTATCCTCTCCTCCAGGGCTTCATCCACTGCCGCAGCGGTGACTTTTAACTGATGCTTGCTTCCGACCTTACCCTTTATATTGCTCTCACCTGAGGTAAGCTGCGGCGTGCCCGAAAACATCACATATATAGTATGCACCATCTTGGCAGAATTAAACGTTCTTCTTTCCGTCGGAGCATCCTGACCGAAATTTAGTCTGAATCTGTTGGCAGTGCCCAGATTGTCTGTTCCCGTAGCATCGCTTGTTCCTATCTCGTACCAGGTCCAGTTCTCTTCGAGCGCCATCATGGCTTGCACTCTTTTGGCTCCGTTCCATGCCTCATCCGTATCGCAGACTATATTCCCATTGTCGTCATAGTAGAAGCATGCAGCCAGATCTTTGAAATCGAGCCCTTTCTGGAGGCCCTGCGCCGCATGATGGCGCTCATCGCCCGGCTGCGCAAGGAGCTGGCTATGCCCGCGAAGATCCTCAACCTGGGCGGCGGCTTCGGCATCCGCTA
>CADAJM010000010.1 GCA_902788245.1 uncultured Eubacteriales bacterium
CTCCAGTCTCTCAGGAGCTTCTCTGCGTTTTCCCTGTCATCCTTGAGCGCATAAAGCTCCGACGATTTTTCTATCACTATGTGAGAAATACCTTCCATGCGAACGACCGTCATGGATGCATCTGCCACTTCGGATTTGAGTTTCTTAATGCCTATCTCAAGTGCAGGCGGCATCTCGACTCCGGCCTCATATTTTTCATCTTCCGTCTTTTCGAGATGAACTGCAATCGGTTTGGATACGCCGCTTACGGTAACCCTGACGCTGTCGGTTTCTTCTCCGCTTCTCATGAGATAGAGGGCCGCGGCGCTCATGGTTGCGTTGCCGCAGAACTCGCCGCCTGCCATGCGCAATAGCGCAGGAACAGGACGGCCCGGCACGAAATATACAAAGCCGACCTGTTCCACTTGCGGATGAACTCTCATGATCTCATCCGCAATGGCAGGCTGCTTCGCCGGCTCCACCTTGGTCTCTACGAGCGCCGTTATATTTCCCGTCGGGTTAAAAATACAATAGTTTATAGTCATAGTCTTTATTCAAGATCCTATCTCTCGAATACGCTCAGGAACTGTTTGGTTCTCTCCTCCTGAGGATTCTCAAATACGTCCTTCGGGTCTCCCTGCTCGACGATTACACCGCCGTCCATAAAGATAACCCTGTTGCTGACTGCTTTGGCAAATGGCATCTCGTGAGTTACGACAACCATGGTCATCTTCTCGTCCGCGAGCTGCTTGATTACCTTCAGAACTTCTCCGGTGAGCTCCGGATCGAGTGCCGAGGTCGGTTCGTCGAAGAATAGTATCTCAGGTTTCATGGCCAGCGCCCTTGCTATGGCAACCCTCTGCTGCTGTCCGCCGGAGAGCTGGAAAGGATATGCGTCCGCCTTGTCTGCAATTCCCATTTTTTTAAGCAAATCCATCGCATTGGACTCCGCCTCCGCCTTGCTTATCCCCTGCACCTGCATAGGGGCATCGATGATGTTCTTTAAGATACTGTAGTGCGGGAAGAGATTGAACTGCTGGAACACGAGCCCGCAGTATCCTCTGAATTTCTTCATCTCCTGCGGTCCCACATATTCTGCCTCTCCGTTATCGTTGGTCCACGCAGCCTTATCTCCCATATACACAATCTCGCCTCCGTCGATAGTCTCAAGGAAGGTCGCGCATCTCAGGAGTGTAGATTTGCCCGAGCCCGAAGGTCCGATTATACTTACAACTTCACCGCTGTCCACGCCGAAACTGATGTCTTTGAGTACTTCCAGATCGGCAAATTGCTTTTGTATGTTTTTCATTTCAAGAATCATAATTCAGCCTCCTCCGATCTACTGATAATAATCCATCGTTTTCTCTATTCGTACCATTATTCTCTCAACAATATAGTTGGCTACGAAATAGAATACGCCTGCAATCACGAACGGCATGAACGATGCCTGCGAAGCGGATATCTGTTTTGCCAGCGAGAACACCTCTGCATAGGCAAGGGTAAATGCCATGGACGTATCCTTTACCAGCGTTATTACCTCGTTTGTAACGGAAGGCATGATGATCTTAATTACCTGCGGCAGAACTATGCGCATAAATGTCTGCGTTTTGGTGTATCCGAGCACCTGTGCGGCCTCATACTGCCCCTGCGGTATGGACTCGATGCCTCCGCGGTAGATCTCCGCAAAGTACGCTGCGTAGTTTACGACGAACGCAACGATGATTGCCGGGAATCTCCAGCCTCCTATATTCCATCCGAAGAGATAGAACGGTCCGAAGTACCATACCAAAAGTTGAAGCATCAAAGGTGTGCCTCGGATTATTGAAATGTATCCGCTTATCAGCCAGCGGATCGGAGCGATTTTGGATTTTCTCAAAAGCGCTACTATCATACCGAGCGGCAGCGACCCGAGCAATGTCAGGATGAATATCAAACTCGTCTTGAGCATGCCGCCGGCCATAGTTGATAACATGGTTTCAAATGTCATTTATTGTCCTCTTTTTTTACAAACAGACGCTTCGCGAGACAAATCCCGCGAAGCCTGTACATTATATTTTGGAGAAAGTTTTCACACCGTTTTTACGGTAATAGCTTTTATTATTTAAGCATTGAGAGATTGTCATAAATCTCAGGATACTTCTTGCCGATCTCTTCCATCTTGCCGTTCTCAGCGAGTGTCTTAAGAGCTTCTGTTACCTGGTTGGCAAGCTCTGTGTCGCTTGTGCGGAATCCGATAGCATATACCTCTTCGCAGATGTCATCATCCAGATAAGCAAGTCCGTCGACCTTTGTCATCTGATAGTCACCTGTTGTAACGTCGATAGCGATTGCATCGATTGCTCCTGCCTTGAGGTCGTTAACGGCGATTGTGTATGTGTCATATTTTTCGAACGAATCGAATGTCTTCATCAGGTCCTCAGCACCGCCCTCAGCGTTCGGAGTCTCGAGCATTTCCTGTGCGGATGTGCTTCCCTGTACTCCTACTTTCTTGCCGGCAAGGTCTGCAGCTGATTTGATATCAGAACCTTCGAGCACCATGATCTTGATTGTGTTAACTGAGTAAGGATCGCTCCATGCGAACTTCGGCTCTCTGTCAGGGCTCTTTGTGAATCCGGACCAGATGCAGTCGATACTGCCGGATTCAAGTTCAGCTTCCTTAGCGTCCCAGTTAATAGGAACTCCTTTGTATGTCCATCCGTTGAGTTCGCAAACCGCCTGAGCGAGTTCTACGTCGAATCCTGTTGTCTCACCGTCATCTCCGATGTATGAGTATGGCGGGAAGTCCTTATCAAATCCCTGCTTGAATACAACGCCGTCTGCGGATTCTGTTGTTTCTTCTGTTGCTGCTTCTTCGCCGCCGCCTCCGCAAGCGCTGAATGCAATCATTGTGAAGAGCATTGTGAATATAATTCCGAGTACTGTAACTTTCTTTTTCATGATTGTTTCCTTTCTATTTTTAATACTTATATCTTTTCAGTGAATTAACTGTTTGGTTATGCCGTCAGGCAGTTTGGATATAAGCATCAATGTCGTCTTTGTGCTACGAGTTGCATTTCGTTTTCCTCCGTCTCCGTCCTTTGTTGTTCTTTTTTAATCTTTTCGCTTTGTTGCTTTAGCGTGTTAAAGTGCTAAACTGACAAAGCAATAATAGCATTATGTCCCCCATGCGTCAACCCCCTTTTTTGTTTTCCTGCAAAAACAATTCAAAAGCAGGCCCACTGGCCCGCTTCGTAATTGACTTCCTTAAACAAAATGTTAAGTGAAGTTGTTCATTGCATTTTATGTTTGCTTTCCCTCTTCCGCTTATTCTGCAATAGATTACTTTCCCTCTTCCGCTTATTCTGCGATGGGAACAGTATTTAGGAAAATATTACTTGGAGATTCTTAGCCTCTTAAGATACTCTTTCTGTTCCGGCGTGATGCGGTAACTCTCTACGGACTTTTGAATGGCTTTATTGTGAGTCCACTTGTCCAGCACCTTGTTTTCTATGAACGTAAGGACCTCTTCATACTGCTTTGCAAGCGCAGTTGCAAAGTACCAGGCAATCATCATATTAACATAATACTCGTCCGATTTTACGGCAGACACCATTTCCGGATACTCCGCTTTGAAGTCCTCATCCAGATAGTGCTGCATCAGCATGCCGATTCCGAATCTGATCGTGTAAGTCTCTTCGGACTTAATCCACTTTCTTATTTCCCCAAGCAGCTCATCTTTATGTTTCTTAACCACTTTCGGTGAGAGCTGATCGCAGGTGGCCCAGTTGTCCACATACGGCAGAAAGCGATTCACCTCAGCGATACATTCCTCATAATCCTTCATTTCAGAAATGATAAACGCGTGCAGTTGATTCTCATCGAAGTACTCGTGCGGGAGTTCGCTGATGAACTCTGCCGCATCCCCGCTCTTGATTAGCTGCTTTGCAAGCTTGCGAAGTTCCGGTGTCCTCACGCCTATCATTTTTTCGGGATCGACCGTCGGCATGAGCTTCGCCTGGAAGTCCCTATACTTTATATCCTGCCTTTCGAACAGTTCTTTTCTGATTGCATTATTCATATGCTTTGCTCCCTGAGTATTGCTTCGACTTGGTCGCGTTTTTCGTGAAGGACGCAGCCGCCGATGTGTTCGCCCGAGAGTACGCCACCGTCGCGAAGTGCTGTGAAAAGACCCGAGCCCAGTGCTTCTCTTAGCGAAGTATCCTTTACGTTTATATCCGAATATGCCGAGAACGGGCAAGGCTCCGCTCCTCCGTGCGAGTTGATGTGAAAGAACCCGCGTCCCGCTGCAAGGCAGCCTCCGGAACTTTTCTCATCTCCCGGGAATGCCACATACATCATGTCCTGATGATTTGTCCTCAGGCTGTCCATCTTCTCAGTCATGAAATCGCGGTCCGCATCATCAGGCGCAAGCTCTTTGCTCTCATCTGTCACAGGTACATATTCAATGTAGAATACTGCTTTGCAGCCGCGCTGTCTCACGAGATCAAGAAACTCATCTGAATAAACCTCGTGCAGGTTCTCCTTTGTGACTGTGACTGACACTCCGTAAATAAGGCCGCGTTTGTGAAGCTCGTCCATCTTGGATATGACAGTGTCGTAAACACCTTCGCCGCGGCGCCTGTCTGTCTCGTTGCGGTCACCCTCAATGCTTATGACCGGTATGAGATTGCGGCAGCTGTCCAGTAGTTCCATGTATTTATCGCTCATGAAAGTGCCGTTTGTAAATATCGGAAAGAGTATGTTCGGAATGCTTCCCGCCGCTTGCAGCACATCCCATCGGAGCATAGGTTCGCCTCCGGCAAGCAGTATGAAACTGATGCCGAGTTCCTCGGCCTCTTTGAATATGCGCAGCCACTCCTCGTCCGTGAGTTGTTTCTCCGGTTCACAGTCCACTGTCGCGTCATTGGCTCTTGAATAGCAGCCCGCGCAGTGAAGGTTGCAGCTCGAAGTTATACTTGCAATAAGATAAGAAGGCACATGAAGTCCTTCCTTTTCCTCTTTGATTCTCTTTTTATTCGCTTTCACGCTTGCGACGGCAAACTTCGCAATAAAAGCACTCTCCCTCGGATCTTTGAGAGTCGCTTTCATCGCATCTTTGACTACCTGCTCTACCCCGTCTGACAGGTATTGCTGAATATCAAATTTCTCATTCATTGTCCGCTGATATATCCTTCCATCTGCATCTTTAGATGTTTGCATTCTATTCCTTCTCGGCGCCTCATACAAGAAGCTTATGCCGGTTCGAGCAGGTCTTCCATGCTGCAGCCCAGCGCGCGGGCCAGCCTCAGCAAAGTTTCTGACTGCCCTTTGTTGATGTCCTTGTTGCGCTGCTCATACATCTGAATCGATCTGAGCGAGACCCCGCTTTTATCCGCGAGTCCGCTTTGTGAGTATCCGTACGCGCTCCGGATTCTCTTAAGGTTTGTCTCCTTCGCAGCTTTCCTGAGAACCTTATCCATCGTTTCGGCAAATTTGCTTAGGTCGGCTTCATGCAGAGTCGGATACAGGCCTCTTAAGTCTTCATATGACAACGCCGCCAAGAGCCTTCTGTACGGAATCGCCCTCAGCCACTGATAGTAGCACAGCGCCCAGCCACACCAGTAGTCCGGTGTTCTGTCCGGCATCTCGTCTGCATCCGGTTCCGGAGCAAGTCCCGTCTTTTCTTCTATCACTTCGACAGCCAGTTCAATGCCGCTTTTGCCTACCAGGTATTTCGTCTCACCGTTCTCAAGTTTTCGGCAAACGACAGATGTCGTGAACATCACAGCAAAATCATCCGCGGGAATACCGAAGTCGTTAATCGCAAAGTCGAACATATCTCCTATGTTTTTCATCGCGCTATTCAGATATGTTTCTTGGTATGCGTGCATCGTCATTTCCGATTCCACCCCTCATTATGTCTATCATGTACAGGCCGTCCGGTTCGCTTTCGCATATTTTGATGAACTCGTTATCTGCCTTTTCATCTCGCGCCTTTCTCCTCGGATAATAGATTTCTTTATTCGCTGCCCGGCTGTCGATAAAGGAGAGTTTGCCGAAAGCGTATTCGGATTTGATCGCTATCTGTTCTCCGAGTTTGCCGAGTCTCATCGCTTTGGCAAGCTGCTCTACAGTAATCGTGTTGTTTAGGAAGGCATCAGCAAAATCGTAGTATCTGTCGTCTGCGCGGTAACCAATGACCACATCGTATGCGTTTACGTTTACGAGGAAATTCTCTTCGAGGTAGCGCCTGGCCTTCGTCGCGATAGGAGCGCTCGGCCTGAACAGTCTGTTTGTCACGAGCACAGCCATCCAATTGAGTATCGAGAAGTCCTCGCTGTTAAGCCTGAGAATATTCAGATGTTTATCATCCAGATCGTAGTGATTGATAATTCCGTCCTCGATTGAAGAGCAGGCCCACTCACCAGCCAATTCGATGTGCTCCGTGCAATAGAAACCAAGGCCGTAGTCGTTGTGCTTTCGGCCTGCTCCGTACTCCGGCTTTCTGATTATCTTTGTCGATCCGTGATACAGTTCCATGTTCGCGTCCTTTGCTTTGTTTTCGGTATTATATCACTGTGGTGATATAGATGCAATCGCGGGTAAACTGTTGTAAAATTTAGGAAAGTCACAAGTGAAAACGGAGGATAATAATATGAAGATAGTAAGTGAAGCTATGAACGGCGGAATGATTCCGGACAAGTACGGCAAGCGCGGCGAACTCAAGGACGGTTTCGGCAACCCATGCCTCTCGGTTCCGTTCAAGATCGAAGATGCACCTGCGGGTACAGTTTCATATGCGCTCGTTTTGGACGATATCGATTCGGTTCCGGTCTGCGGATTCGTATGGATTCACTGGATTGCCGCAAACATCAAAAGCACGGAGATTCCTGAGGGCGCAAGCGCAAATGCGGATTTCGTGCAGGGAGTCAACAGCTGCTTCGGATCAAACGGCAGAGAAAACTCCGTCGGATATATAGGCATGGCTCCACCGAACGAGCCACACGTATATACTCTGAAAGTGTATGCTCTGGATTGCGAGCTCGATCTTGAAGAAGGATTCTTCTACAACGAGCTGATGCACGCCATGGACGGACACGTGCTGGCAGTAGCAGAGGCTTCGGGAACATATAATAACTAGAATATCGGGAGCTTCGGGGACATATAATAATCAAAGGAAAATGGCCAAAGCCTATATCGAAGCTTTTAGCCATTAATGATTATCTTTTTCTTTAATCAATATCCGAACGGTATTAGCGCCAAAGCTATGAGCACAACAAGCAACGCAGCATATTTGATGCGGCGATTCATCTTTGCGATTCTGAAATTTGCCCTAAGTGCTTTCATACTAATTGAATTCCTATTCTCCTCTGAGATAACGTCTCATCTGAATCCGGTCTTCGCGCTCGAGAGAGTCCGCTCCGTACATGCCGGAGAGGTGCTCCATGTGATGGCGGAACTCGTGCCTCACAGTCTCGCGTAGTTTGTCTTTGAGAGCCTCTTCATCAAGATGTCCATACGCTTTTTCGAATGAGCCATAATATATTGTAATTTGATTGCCGTAATAGGCGCGCCTGTATTCACCCATTATGTAGAGGTCTGAACTCCTCGCATAAGGAGATATCTTAAGCGCTTCCGAAAGCAACACTCCCTGGTGCAGCTCGCGAAAGAAATCGTCCGGCAGTTCCTCACATACCTCGGTCAGCAATTCAAAAAATCTGTCTATATCTACCATCGCCATATATTTTAGCACAGGACCAGCTCTAAAATAACTGATTCTTTTTGACTGCGCAGTGCTTTAAAAGTACAATTTCATTATCAGCGATGTCGCAGTTAAAAGAATAATGCAATTTCATTATCTGTGGTGACGCAATTAAAGTGCAGTATGATTTGCATATTATTTAGGTAAGATCGGAGAAAGATTTGAACACTCAGAGAATTAAAGTCCTCATCAAGGCAATTGAGCAGGGAAGCCTCACCAAGGCCGGAGAGATGCTCGGCTACACACAGTCTTATCTCACTCAGGCCATGAAGGCCTACGAGGAAGAGATAGGATTCCCTTTGCTGGTCAAAACCAACAGGGGCGTGGAGGCTACTAACGAAGCTAAGATTCTCCTGCCCGCTATGAGAGAACTCATAAGATGCGAAGAGAAGCTCAATCAGGAAATGGCCGAAATACAGGGCCTGCGCAAAGGCAATCTCAGAATAGGCTCCTTCCCGAGCATGTCGGTTTACTGGGTGCCGCAAATATTGCAGTACTTTCAGAACAACTATCCCGATGTGGTATTTCGTATAGAAGAGATCGGGCATGAGGAGATGCTTCATGGTCTTATGGAAGGCTCTCTGGATATGGCACTTATGAGCGATCCCAGAAAATCGAACATTGACTTTATTCCTATTCTTGAGGATCCCATGCTGGTGGTTATGCCACCCGGACATAAATTGGCACGCCTCGAAACCGTTCCGATCAGCAAACTCAAGAATCAGCCTTTCATCATGACCTACGAAAGCTACGACCTGGACCCGTATAGGATATTTGAGAAAGCGGGCTTTATACCTGAAGTTAAATACTTCTCCAGGGATGACTTTGCCGTCCTCTCGATGGTGCAAAAAGATCTGGGGCTGGCCATTATACCGCAGCTTACAATCAGCGAGTTCCCGGGCAAGTACGAAGCCAGGAAGCTCGAGCCTGATTCATACAGAACTATGGGCATAGCCTTAAAGTCCCTGGCCGATGCAGGACCGCTGACGAGATTTGTAATCAAGTATATAAAAGAGAATATCAAATAAAGAAAAGGCCCGCTTCTGCAAGCGGGTTTTTTCTTCAATCTTTACTTTAGTTTTTGTAATGAGTTTCTCTTAAGTAAGGAGATGCTTATTTTGTTGAATCCGGTGTGTGTGTCTCATAGAAATATGTGATGATACCGGTTGCTACTACGATTCCTGCTACGTATAACATGATTTTTCCTCCTGTAAAAATGTGTATTTGAGATTGCAGTTTGTACTGCTGTTTGTTTCCTGCAATAAATTAACACACACCGCAGAGCCTGTAAAATGGGAGTTTTTCATGCTTGATATTACAAATACTAATACCAAGAAAGAGGCGTTATATCCGCCTCTTTCTCTTTGAATATTTGCCTTAGTCTTTGTAGATGACTATTGGTTTTTTATTTGTGCCGGCCTTTGCTGATGCCTTTTCTCTACTGATACGCAAAGCCGCCGCCTGCGCTCTGTGCCGGTTCGAATATGGACTTGGCTTGATTGTCCGTCAGGTCGATACCGAATACTTCTTTGTAATAATCCTTGGTTGTTTTGATTACATCAACATCTTCGAATTTTTCCGGATAAGCTGTCTTTGCCATCCAAAGCAGAGTGACCGGACAGTCAACACCAGGGGTGTAACTTCTGTACATGCCGAGCGGCATCTTGAACACTCTCTTGTTCTTAACAGCTTCAACAGGGCTCCAGTCATATCCTTCCACAGTGTTGTTGTAGAGGTCATCCGGATAGTACTTATTGAAGTTGGTTATGAATATGAGGTTCGGATTCCAGGTGTAGATCTGCTCCATGTTGGCAGGCACCGAGTTGTCGTTTTCAAGCTCGGCAGCGACGTTCTTGGCACCGATAGCATCTGCCCACCACTGACCGAAGAACTGTTTGCCCGAGGTCAGAAGAGTCGTGTCGTCGTACTGGAAGAGGAAGAAGGCTTTGGCTTTCTCTTCATCCGGAATGTCTTTGACGCGTTCCTGAACCATGTCATACATCTCGTTGGATCTTATTTTTACGAGTTCGGCCTTGTCGCTGTCAGGGAACATCTGGCTCAGCAGGTCGATCCAATTGTTGAGGGTTTCGATGCAGTCGTAGTTCCATTTATTAACGGAGATGGCTACTGCCGCAAATCCCGCATTGGTGAGCTGCTCTCCGAGCTCAGGGCTGGACGCGCTGTAGATAACAACATCCGGCTCGAGTTTGGCAAGTTCCTCCATGTTGACGTTGCTTCCGTCGATGTATCCCGTCTCTGCATTCAGGATTTCAGGATAGAGCTGTCCGAGCAGTCCGTTCTCAGCGGCTGTCTTGCTCGGCTCAGGCATGCCCACGATTTTGTCCGCCGAATCAAAGAACACGGCGAGCACGCTCGGGATCGGGAAGATGTCGCAAACAGCGATTCTGTTGATCTCTGTTGGCACCTCAACCTGTTTGTCGGCGTGATCGGTGATGGTGATTGTTCCGGCATTTGCGTCGTTGCCACCCGCATCCTCAGTTGCAGGTTCGCCTTTTGCGCCGCAGCCCGCGAGGCAAGAGAGTGCCAGGGCCACAGCCATCATAAGTGCAATAATTTTCCTCGTCTTCATACTCAGATTCTCGATCTTCATATTCAGAGTCCTCCTTTAGTTTAAGTAATAGTGAATTGTATATGCTGTTGGCCGCCTATTTCAGCTGACCGAGTATAGCCTCAGGATTGTCTATCAGATTTGGGATTTCGTCTCTGTATAGGCGGCCGGAAAACCCTTCGCTCGGAAGCGGGATGAATTTGGCTTCCGTCGGGCAGATCGGTTTGTAAAGCGGATCTGCGATTATGTATGCCGCGCCTTTCAGTTCCGGTATTATGTCGTCTTCGTCAGGCGTCATGCGGTCGCACTCGCGGAGCATGTCAGCCGGGCATTCCGTAGCGCAGAGCACTTTGGCAGGAATGCCGCAGTCAAGCTCGATAGCGCTCGCGAGTGAAAGAGACGCGATGCCCTCTCCAATTACGGCAGCGAAGTCTTTGTTGTATGGCTGCGCATCGCTTTCAAATCCGCCGAGGAATACGCCGGAGTGGATGCTGATCTCGCGGGATTCGAATGTGGCCGGATTTGATACGTCCGCCGAAGCATCCGTTTCTTTGAATTCCCGGACTTTGGTTTTGATGAGATCTGCGAAAGTCCCCGGAAGCTCATGGCCGATTGGAAGACCGACTGCGTAAGGCATGCCGAATCTTTCAAAAAGGACTTTCGCCGCTGCGAGGCCTGAGGCGGAGACGACGAGGTTGACGTCGGCTTCGCCGGCCATGGCGATTTCCTCGAGCGTTGAGCCCATGGCCCAGCGCGAGACTACTTCGAAGCCTTCGGACTCGAGCCAGGAGGCGATCGAGGAGTCCTGTCCGTTGACTGAAAAGTCGAGCGGTGTCAGGCCGATGATATTGACCTTAATAGTCTTCCCGCTTTTCTTTTCTTTATCCACATCTTTGACGATGCGTTTGGCCAGGGTTTCGAAGGCCATCGATACACCGTGGATGTATGTGTTCATGCCCGTAGTTGCAAAGCCGAAACACGGCACGCCCGTCCTTTGCTCTGCGACAGACGCTACCGCCTCGAAATCAAAACCTGTCATGGTCGGTATAGGCGTGCCGGCTATTGCCACGAACTTAGGATGCAGTTCTCTGACTGCATCTTCGATATCCCCGAGCAGCTTTTCGTCATCACCCATTATGGCTTCCATTTCAGTAAGTGCGGAGATGTACACCATGCTGTCCATGTCGTACCAGCGCGGCTCGTCGTGTGTCGTATATGTCGAGTTGCAGCCTGAGGCATCGTGCATGATGGTCATGCCGCCCAGCTCAAAGAGTGCCGAGCACACGCCCATGGTATCTGCCGAGTATGTAGATGTAATTCTTGAAGTTTGCTTCATGAGCAGCATCCTCCTTCGCAGCCGAGGCCTTTGATTCCGACCAGTTCCTTCATATCTTTCTCCGTCTCGAAAGCTTCGCGCATCAGGCGGGCAGTTCTGTATATGGCTTCGTAGCCCATCATGCCGCCGCCCTCGACGAGGTTGACGAAATGATTCGTGTTCTCAAAATATGCGGCTTTCTGGCCGAGGGCGAGCACTTTACCGCAGGCATCTCTGTTTGCCGTTTGCGCAAATCTCATGCCCGCATGCACCGTAGGCTCGAGCATCAAATCCGGATACTTCCTCTTGAGGTAGTCAAATGCCTCTTTGTCTCCTCCTGACACAGCATCCAGGTAGACCTTCTGCACATTGAAGCCGTGAATGAGAAGCATTTTGGCAAGCCCGAGCGGCCTGGTGCAGTAAGTGTAGTCAATAGCGATTGGCGTATCTCCCACGAGCTCCTTCGTAGCTGCGAGTTCTTCCTCGCATACTCGTCTGGCATCAGCGATATCCGACGGCTTTCTCGGATTGATGCCGAGTGCGCCGGCGAGTTCGGCAAAGGTCTCATCTATCTCTTCGTAGTCGAAACTGAAATTCATTTTTATGTGTTTGCCGCCGAGCCTGTCCGCGAGCATGTCTCCGCCCGGCGCCGCATCCGGATAGTACGAGATGTAGTATGCGCTCTCGGCCATCTCCTGATATTCCTCGTAGGATTTGCAGGAAGTAATCTCGTGCACCGTAAAGTCGTTAGACTTAAGCATATACATGAGCTCGCTGTCCTCGTCAGTAGGCAGGTCGTTTCCTATGATGGCGACCGCCCTCGGATTTATCTCTCGCTCATGAAGCATCGTATAGAGGCGCGAGCGCATTAACTGATCCGGAGTCATTCCGCTCTTTCTCATGATCGGATTCATATAGCAATCCGTAAAATCTATGTCCGGGAAGCGCTCGCGCAGCCTTTCGTAAATCATATCCAGGTCCACGCCCGTGAAGTGGTGGACGCAGCTGGTGTATACGAGGACTGCCGGCGGCCGTTTCGGAAGTTTGTTAATGATGTCCGAAACGCCCTCGATGACGAGCTCTTCCATGTCGCCATCGAGGAGGTTGTGCTCGCGGATTTCGACCGTGGAGAACCTGTCCATGGCGCCCATCTCGGCTGCCGTGAGCACAACGCCGCGCAGGCAGCACGAAGCGCACACGAATATCTCGTGCGCCTCAGGAATGAGCATTCCCGTGTGAACTATGTTCCATGTGCCGCGCGCCGGTGAGGCGTACTCAAGGCCCGATCTGAAAGGCTGTGGAAATTCCGCATCCCCTATTCTCACCTGCGGAATTTCTACATTATTCCTATTCTCATTTGCATTTACTTTCTTTAGCATTTTCTCTACCCATTAATTTGCAGATTTCGAGAAGCGTCTTGGCGAGTTTGCGATACTCCTCTGCCATTTCGCTTTCAGGAAATGCCTCGATTACTGTTTTACCGAGGTCTTCTGCGTCTGTTACTGTTTCGCTGCGGCTGAGCTCGCCTACTATCTCGCTGTTTATGTCGCTTGCGAGCTCGCGTACCTTGGCATCTTCGTCCTTTACATTTCTGTGGTTGAGGATGATGCCGCCAAGGGACGCATATCCGCGGTCCTTAAAGCCATCGATTGCGACCGCGATATTGGCCGCAGCGTGAATGGCCATGTTTTCGCCGGACGTTATGACGAATACCTTGTCTGCGTAGCCGCCTCTCATAGGCATGGAGAAGCCTCCGCAGACCACGTCGCCGAGCACGTCGTATATTACAACGTCCGGCTCGTAGGTTTCGTAGGCGCCCTTTTCTTTGAGTTTGTCCAGGGCTGCGATGATGCCGCGGCCTGCGCAACCGAGACCCGGCGTCGGGCCGCCTGCTTCTACGCAGATGACTCCGCCGTAGCCCTCACGCACCATGTCCGAGAGCTCGAAATTGTTTTTGTGCTCTCTGACCAAATCCAGCACGGTCGTAATATCCTGTCCGCCGTGCAGGGCGGAGGTGGAGTCGGCCTTCGGATCGCAGCCTATTTGCATCACTTTATATCCCATATCTGCAAGGGCTGCGGAAACATTCGACACTGTGGTCGATTTTCCGATTCCGCCCTTTCCGTATACTGCAATTTTTACCATTTCTATCTCCTCTTATAATCGCCTCGGGCGACAATTACTTCATAGCCAATTTCTTCCATTTGTCCCCTCAGCGTTCTGATGCCGGCCTCCGCACTCATGTCGGTACCGACTTTGCCGTCGTAGAGCATGTATTTCTTTCTCACCTCGAGCGGCGAGAGATTCGGCATCACGACATTGCAGCCGGCCAGAACCCCTTTCTGACGCCCTTCGGCCTCGGCCGTCCCGAGCGCTGTAGTCGATGGTATGAGCGCATCGGGCAGCATGATCCGTGTGAGTGCGATTACCATCAGGGTTTTGTCCACGGATCCTGCATCTTCATCCCGAAACGGAGTATCCCTGTGCGGGATGAAGGGGCCGAGCCCAACCATCTCAGGTTTGAAGTCCGCCATGAACATCATATCTTTGGCTAAGTGCAGGTTCGTTTGATGCGGGCTTCCCACCATGATCCCGCAGCCTGTCTGAAAGCCTATCTCTTTCAAATCTTTCAGACAGCGCATCCTGCTCTCGAGAGTCTGCTCCGCAGGATGCAGCAGAGCATAATGCTCTTTATCTGCGGTCTCGTGCCTCAGTAGATAGCGCACGGCACCCGCATCGTAGAGCGCCTGATAATAATCTCTGTCCAGTTCACCTATAGACATGGTCACTGCGCAGTCCGGATAGCGCTCCGTGATGCTCCTGACTATGTGACACATCTTTTCCTTCGTATAGTACGGATCCTCTCCGCCCTGCAGTACGAAAGTCCGAAAGCCGTGCGCGTAGCCGTCCTCACAGCAGGCGAGAATATCCTCTTCATCAAGCCTGTATCTCGCGCAATTGGAGTTGCCCGCACGTATGCCGCAGTAATAGCAGTCGTTCTTGCAAACATTCGTAAATTCCACTATCCCGCGGAAATATATCTTTTTGCCGAATCGCTCTATAGTGATTTCGCGCGCCAAGTCCATGGCAAATCTGAGATCTTCGTCATCGAAAGTATCGAAGATCTGAATCCATTCGCCCTCCTCGAGCGCGTGATTTGATTGTAGTTTTAATATTATTTCCTTGTTTTTCATAATTATTGGAGGAGGGTAGTTATAGCTTGGCAGGGCAATCTGAGGCCTCGGCCCTTAGCGACTGGCGAGCGCCAGCGAAGACAGAGCTTAGGGACGCTAGGTCGAAGCTTGAGTGCGAACGTCCCTGACGAGCTATAACTACTCTCTATTTAACAATACTAATAGGCGTGATGTTCTGAATATCGCCGTCATCTATGATTGCATTGACGCCGAAGATGCTGCGTATGTCGTCCTCGCTTATGACATATTTCGTGCGCCCGTAAATATTCATGCCGCCCTTCGTGAGCATGAGCGACTTGTCCGCCCTCTGAAGTGCATGTGCCGGATAGTGCGTATTGAATATGCATGCCATACCGGACTCTGCGAGCTTGGACATGGTATCGAGCACTATGAGCTGGTTTTTGAAGTCGAGGTTCGACTCCGGCTCATCGAGCACTAGTATCTCAGGTTCCGCCGCCATAGCACGCGCGATAAGAATCATCTGAAGTTCTCCGCCGCTCACCGCATGGCAAGGCTTGTCCGCCAGGTACTCGATGCCCAGTGTCTTCATCACTCTGTCAGCGATCTCCATGTCCTCTTCCGACGGGGCGGAGAATGCACCTATCCTGCTGCTTCGACCGAGCAGGACGGTCTGAAAGGCCGTGAATGAAGTCCCTGCCGACCTCGCCTGAGGCACGTAAGCCATCCTGCGCCAAAGCGTGGAAGCCGGCATGGTCTTAATGTCTTCTCCGTCCAAAAGGCTCCTTCCCTCCTGCCAGTGGAGCATGTCCATCATGCACCTCAGCAGAGTGGTTTTTCCGGCGCCGTTCGGACCGAGCACGGCAAGTATTTCTCCCGCTTCGACTTCTACATTTATATTATTAAGAATCTGCGGCCCGCCTTTGTATGCAAATGAGCCGTTTTCGATTTTAAGCAAACTCATATGCGCCAGCCTCCCGATCGTCTCATAAGTATCACGAAGAACGGCGCACCTATTATGGCCGTGAGTATAGAAACGGGAATCTCGGATGCCGAGATTGTCCTCGCCAAAGTGTCGACTATTATCATAAAGACGGCTCCGAGGCTTATCGATGCCGGCACGAGTGCCAGGTGATTGCTTCCAAAGAGCATGCGACACATATGCGGTATGATGAGACCGACCCAGCCGACCTGTCCGCACATCGAAACACAGGACGCGGTAATTGCCGTAGCGGAAACCACGCTGACTCCCCTGAGCAGTTTGATGTTTACGCCGCTGGCCTTGGCTTCGTCGTCCGAAAGCGGGAGTATGTTCATGCGCCATCTGATCAGGCAGAATATGATGATGCCCGCGATGATGACAGGCGCTCCCAGTGCAAGCGTTTTGTAGTTTGCTCTGTCGAGGCCGCCCATCAGCCAGTATGTGATGGCAGGAAGCTGCGACTCCTCGTCCGCAACGTATTTGATCAGCGAAACGAGCGCGGAGAAGAGCGAACCTATCATAATGCCCGAGAGCACTATGTAGCTAAGACCCCCTCTGTCTTTGCCCGAGCCCGCAAGCCAGGTCAGTGTGACTGCGGCGGCTCCCATAAATAGTCCCATTATCTGAATCCCGATGAGACCGAAGCCCAGCAGGATGCCGAGCGCGGCGCCGAAACTCGCTCCGCTCGCGACGCCGAGCGTGTCCGGCGTAGCCAGAGGATTCGCAAACAGACTCTGAAAAGCCGTGCCGGACACGGATAATCCCGCGCCCACCAAAGCCGCGAGGATTATCCTCGGCAGCCTCAACTGCATCACGGTCTTCTCGATCAATTCGCTTCCTACGTATCCGCCGCCGAAGAGCCTTCCTCTAAGCACAGCAATAACCTCGGCCGGAGATATGTTCATCCTTCCGATTCCAAGCGCGATCAGTGCTGCAACAAGCGGCAACACTATCAGTATTAACTTCCAATAATTCGGTAACCTACCGTCTCTTTTCATACTCACCTTACAAACTGAAAAAGCCTTGTTCCCACAATAAGAACAAGGCTTGCTGACGCGTATGCACATCGTTCTTCGGCCTCAAGTGTAAGTTTCGGCCCCAGGGGATGTTCAGGTGAGATTATGACTTGGCGTAGGTCACTTTTGCATTAATGCCTTCGAGGCGTCCGAGTGCACCGGTCAGAGAATTAATCTTATCCATCGGTGCGTCGATGGCGATGCTGATAATATTGAGCTTCTTCTCTCTATAAGGGACTCCCATCCTACCCAGGATGTATGCGGAGTACTCATGGAGGAGGTCGTTCAGCACTTCCACCTTGTCGGCCTCTGTGACGATAATGCTTATCACAGCGACTCTGCTTTCCATTGATAATCTCCTTTATTTACTTGCAACGAGATTCTAACACATAGAACCGGCTCGGGCAAGTGAGCATGTCACATTTAGAACTCGCTCGGGTCGAACTCCATCAGCACGTCGTATGCTTCCTCTCCGAAGAGTTCGATGTAGTCGTTGACCGCCCTCTGCACCATAGGCTTGGCATCATCGCCGAAATACTCCGCGAGAGTTTCGACTATGGCGTTGTAGATATGAGCCGTGTGGAAATCGAAATCCCTCATGGCCGAAGTTCCGAGTTCTGCTTTTTTATCGGCAATCATCTGAACTTCCTCATCGCTCAGAGGCAGTCCCCAGTCGAAGTCGCAGCGTTCGCCGCCCCAACTCATGGCTGTTGTCAGAGGAGTGCAGACTGCACCACATCCGAAGCCCTGGTACACCGCATCATCCACGTTCACGCAATACTCGCGTCCGTACTCGAGTATGTCGTATTTCTTCCAAGCTTCGCACCATGCGCATTTGGCGATATATGTCTGGTAAGTCGGCTCTCCCCTCAGTGTCCCGAACTCCATCTGCCCATCGAAATCAGGCTTCCATTCGCCGTAGGCCTGATTGGTCCAAAGCGTTACAGGGTCTCCGTTTGCACGCGCCCTCGCTGCCATTCTGGCTCCGCGCTCTCTTCCGTATCTGACCATGCCGGTCTGGATCGCTTCCTGACCCTTTTCTCCCGCAGCCTCAATTGCGGCCCTTGAAAGAAAAGCAAACATCATCGCATGGTTCTCGATCTTCAAATTGCCCATTTATTGCTCCTTTTTATCCAGTTCTCCGAGGCGTTCGACTATCGCGTGCGCCGCGATGTTTCCTTCTCCTACAGATTTTGCAATCTGGTAAGGTCTGCCCGTGCAGTCTCCCGCAGCGTAGCACCCCTTGTAATTCGTCTCCTGGTTTTTATCCACCACGATGTGAGCTCCGTCAATCTCAAGTCCCGAGAACAAAGTTGTCGGCGCAATCGACGGTCTGAGTATGAACACTCCGTCGACATCGATTTTCCTGCCGTCTGAGAGTTCAATAGAATCGGCTTTCATGGCGCCGTCCAGTTTTTTAATCGGCTTGTCCAGAATCTCGACTTTTGGTGAATCACTCGAATATCCGAAGTTCGTGTATACATATACCTTTGCGACAATCTCCTCAAGATATTTGATATCGTGCTCCATGCGGCTGTCAGTGCAATATACGGCAACGGTCTTATCCTTGTAGAGGAAGCCGTCGCAAGTCGCGCAGTAGCTGACGCCGTTTCCGAGCAGCCTGTCTTCGTTTTCCATGCCTTTTGCTACGGCAACACCCGTTGCCAGAAGCACAGTGCGAGCCTCAAACATTTCGTTGTCTGCAAGAAGCATGTATTTATCTCCGAGATCAGCGATATTCGTAACCTTCTTTTCGGTCATCTCAAGGCCCATCTCTTCCGCCTGAGCACGGAATTTTTCATTGAGTTCCGCACCGGACACCATAGGCACGCCCGGATAGTTGGCGATTTTTTCGGACTTTCCGACTTTGTCGCTTCCGGCCGCCGATCCGAACCAGACAATTTCCTTACTATGAAGTTTCAGCGTCAGTGCCGCGGCCAGTCCCGCCGGCCCTGCACCGATTATTGCTACATCGTATAACATTCTACGCCCCTTTCATATCTATTGTATTTGATTCTTTTGTGTTCAATTTGAAGCCTGCGGAAAGCGCCTCTTTCGGGCAGGCTGTGATGCAGTGGCCGCAGCGTATGCACTCTGCCGAGTTCGGAACTTTATAAGGCTCCACATCCATAGGGCAGACCTTGCTACAGGCCGCACAGGATATACACTTTGCGCTGTCCACATCCATGCGATACAGGCTCACTTTATTCAGCATGCCGTATATAGCCCCGAGCGGACACATGACTTTGCAGAAAAACCTGCTGACCAATACGCAGCCTACAATGACCACGATCAGTATCGCCATCTTGAGCGTGAATATGCCGCCGATCAGGCTGCGAAGTTCCGGATGGCTCGCGAGTATTGGTATACCGCCTTCGAGCGTTCCGACCGGGCAGATGTATTTGCAAAAGCTCGGCGACCTTACACCCGTCCCGTCCATAGCCAGCATAGGCATCAGTATGACGAAGATCGCAAGCAAGGCATACTTTATATACGTCGTCCATTTAGGCAGATGCAGTTTTGGCGACGGTATTTTGTGAATCAACTCCTGCAAGAGTCCGAACGGACACAGGAAGCCGCATACCGCGCGCCCAAGCACGACTCCGATTGCGAGCACTACGCCCGTCGCGTAAAAGCCGAACCTGTAGCTCTGCGAATTCGCACCGGCCTGCATGGCGCCTATAGGGCAGGCCAGACCTGCCGCCGGGCAAGAATAGCAATTCATACCGGGATTGCAAAACTGCTTCCAATTTCCCTGGTAGATATTGCCTCCTGCGAAATTGCCGAGCCACGGATTAGAATACCCGAATGCCGCGACCTGTATTATCTTTCGCTTTATCTCACGAGTAATCTTCATTAGCCGATTCCTATGCATTCAAGACAAATTTTGATGGCCTTGCGAAGTGCAATTGAGACTTCTCCATGCATAACGCCGAAGACTATCATGACTACTGCGATAATGATCAGCAATATTCTGAATATGTTTGTCCTTTTATCGCTTCCCATTTTCCTATTTGCTTATGTTGCTCTCTATAGTCTCTCTGTATTTGTCGAAGTCGGCGCCGAGTACAGGTTCGCCGACGATATTGCCGTCAGGATCTACGAAAATGCTGGTCGGAACATACTGCATAGTCTTTGCATACTCCATGAGGCTTCCGTCCAGGCTGATATTCTTGTACTCCACGCCGGCTTTTTCCATGATCATAAGCGCATCTTTGTAATTTTCTGAATCCGGCTTGCTGAAATCGACATCAATCGGAACCCCGATCAGCTGAAGTTTGCCGTCATACTCGCCTTCGAGTTTGGCAAGGTCCGGCATTTCTTTGATGCAGGGCGGGCAGTAGGTGCCCCAGAAATTGATCATAGTTACTTCTGCGTTTTTGAAAACTTCCTGAGTCACTTCATTTCCATCGAAGTCCACGCTCTTGAATTCGGCAATCGATGTTGGAGCTTCAGCCCCGGAACCGCTTCCTCCTGAACTGCAAGATGTGAGCGCAATCGTCATAAGCGTCATAAGTGCGACAAGTGCTATCGCTGCTATCTTTCTTTTTCCCATATCTTTATCCTCTATACTAACAATACTGCCGTCTACATTATTGTCTACGGCAGCCTGCTCTTCTGTGATAACATCACGCTGCCGAATTTATTTATGGCTCTCAATTTGCTTTTTGAGCCAATCTATCCACGCATCAAATCCATCGCCGGTCTTGGCTGAGAGGAAAAACACTTCCGATTCGGGATTGAGATGATGCACTCTCTTTACGAACTCCTCGTCGTCGAAATTAAAAAACTTCCTCGTGTCAGTCTTGTTGACTATTACAGCCTGAGTCACCTGGAACATCAGAGGATATTTCAGAGGTTTATCGTCTCCCTCAGGAAGCGAGAGTATCTCTACGTTTACATCCGCACCTGTATCCTGCTCTGCTGTGCAAACCAGGTTTCCTACATTCTCGAGAAATATGAGGTCGAGACCCGAGCTGTCAAATTCCTCGAGTGCGGCCTTGGTCATGGATGCATCCATCGCGCATTCGCCGCCGGTATGGATCTGCATGGTGCGTACGCCGGCAGCCGACATCTTCTCTGCATCGACTGTCGCGTCGATGTCGGCTTCCATGACGCCCATCTTGTAATCTCCGGAGAGGGCGTCAATGGTGCGCAGGAGGGTCGTCGTCTTGCCTGCGCCCGGCGACGCCATAATATTCACCATAAAGCAGCCGTTCGCGCGGTTCATCGCCCTGACCTCCGCAGCGATTCTGTCGTTTTCCTCAAATATACCTATATTTACATCTATTACCTTAACTTTTCTTTCCATAATATATGCCTCTTCAAAGCGACATTACTCGCCTTTCTTTTCCTTCATCTTAGCGCTTATCCACTCCGCAAGAGCATGAATCCCGTCACCCGTCGCTGCGGACACCATAAACATCTCAGTGTCCGGGCAGCAGTTTGCAATATTGCTCTTGAACCTCTCCGGATTGAAGTCGAATACCTCCATGGCGTCTATCTTGTTGACCACCACGACGTCCGCCTGTTGGAACATCAGAGGATACTTCAGAGGTTTGTCG
>CADAJM010000011.1 GCA_902788245.1 uncultured Eubacteriales bacterium
AGCTCAAGCCCTGCGTCCTTAATCTTTCCGTACCATTCGTCTCTTGCGGCGTCGCTCGATACGACCTTTTCCAGGTCGATATGCGGAGCTCCGGACCAGTTGCCCGTTCCTATTTCCACCGCTTCTATTTTGTTGTCTACGCAGAATTTGAGCATATCTTCGAAGCTCATATCCAGCGTGCATGTTTTAATGGCCAGTCTCATGTTTTTCTCTATTTGTACATGTCTGGTTTTTCGATAGTATCGATCTTCTTGAACTGCGATGTACCGCGGGATGCGTTGAGTGCATCTCCTGCGACGCATGCGACGTAGCCGTCCCATGAGGATGGTCCTCTGAGTTCTCCGTCGTGAACTGCGCTTACCCAGTCGTTGAACTCGATGTCATAGGCATCGATGAAACGGTCTTTCCAGTCAACCATGATAGGCATGTTCTCTCCCGGAAGGTTCTTAGGATCCGGACGGGATCTTCTGACTACCGCATATGGATCAGGCAGTTTAACCGTTCCGTTCTCGCATACGACCTCGCACTGGATGTCGTAGCCGTAGCCGTCTGCAACCTGCACTTCTACATCGATGAAGCAACCTTTCTTGGTCCTGAGGAGGACTACCTGAGGGTTGTCATATTCCTTGGAGTTGGATGACTGGCGAACCTTTACTACCTGGCCGTCTTCGTACTCGTCGCCGAGGAGCCAACGGCAGATATCCAGCTCGTGGATAGCTACGTTGGTGATTCCGTTTTCGGTCTTGAATCCCGGGCCCTGAGACACGTTGCGGTGTGCAGCCTTGATCAGGATAGGTTTGCCGATCTCTCCGGAGTCGATGATGCGCTTCATCTCAGCATAGCCTGTGTCGTAGCGGCGCATGAATCCTACCTGTACGAGTTTCTTGCCGATTTCCTGCTCTCTGGCCATGATCTCTTCGCAGTCCTTTGCGTTCTGGGAGAGCGGTTTCTCGCAGAAGCACCACTTCTCCTCAGCCAGAGTCTTCATGACGTAGTCATGGTGAGTAGGGTCGATAGATGTGATTACGACAGCCTCAACCTCAGGGTCCTTAATCATGGCGTCGCAGTCGTTTCCGTATGATTTGATGCCGTAGAGAGCTGCTGTTTCATCTGCAGCCTCTGCCACATAGTCACTTACTGCAACTACCGTGCATCCCGGAATTGTGTTGATAAGGCGTCTGCAGTGGTCTTTTCCGATTGCACCGCAGCCTACGATTCCTATTTTTAAAACTTTATCCATTTTGTTTCCTTCCTTTGGCAAAGATTATTAGTATTTGCGTGCTGTCTTGAGGTGCTCGAGCATATCCTTGTATGCTGCTCTGTTGGCTGCACGTGTGGATACTTCTGTATCTCCGCAGCGCCACCATGAGCCGTAGCCCTCTGTCATGGTCTTTGGCAGAACCTTGATGTCGAAGAGTACAGGTCTGTCTTTGATCTTCTTGGAATCGATCAGCGCAGCCTTCAGCTCTTCCAGAGTACGGATGGAGTAGCTCTTGCATCCGTAGCCCTCTGCAACCTTGGCATAATCAACATCCATGAATTTGCCTGTGAGACCTGTCTTGGTGCGGTATCTCATCTCTGTAGCGAGAGTTTTGTTACCGTGGCCTACCTGGAGGTTGTTGATGCAGCCGAAACTTGCGTTGTCGAAGAGGCAGATATTGACTTTCTTCTGCTCCTGTACAGCTGTGATGAGTTCGCTGTGCATCATGTTGAAGCTTCCGTCTCCTACGAAGGCGTAAACTTCTTTCTTGTCTCCGATTGCGAGCTTAACGCCGAGAGCACCGGATATCTCGTATCCCATCGTGGAATATCCGTATTCCATGTTGTATGTGTCAACGGCATTAGGACGCCACATTCTCTGCATGTCTCCAGGGAGTGAGCCGGCTGCTCCGATTGCAACATCCTCAGGATCTATCATTGCGTTGATAAGTCCGAGTGCCTCTACCTGAGTCAGACCTGCATCGAGATCCTTGGCGAATTTATGTGCGGAATCCATATTGGCATCCTGCACGATGGCCTTCCATGTCTTTGTGTTCTTGTACTTGAAGTTGTCGAGTCTGTCGAGCTCCTTAGCCCATTTCTCGCGAGCTTTCTTAATCTCATCCTTGTATCCTGTCTTGTAGCCCTTGAGCAGTTTTGCGAGCTCAGGAAGTGCTACCTTGGCATCTGCAAATACCGGAACAGCATCGAGTTTGAGAGCCTGGAACTGGCTGATGTTGATATTTACGAACTTGGCATTCTCTTTGAAGAGCCAGCGCGAAGCTGTCGTGAAGTCCGTATATCTCGTTCCTACTCCGATGATGAGGTCTGCTTTCTTTGCAATATCATTAGCAGCTGAGCAGCCCGTAACACCGATTCCTCCGAGGTTCAGCGGATGTGTCCATACAACTGCGGACTTTCCTGCCTGTGTCTCACCGAAAGGAATTCCGAACTTCTCTGCGAATTTGCGGAACTCTTCGTGAGCCTCTGAATATCTGACGCCGCCTCCGCAGATCATGATAGGCTTTTTAGCCTTCTTGATTGCAGCTGCTGCCTGCTCGAGAACCTCCATCTGAGGTGCACGTCTGTCGAGTGTCCATACGCGTTTAGCGAAGAAGCTCTCAGGATAGTCATATGCCTCACCCTCTACATCCTGTGGGATTGCGATGCATACAGCGCCTGTGTTTGCCGGGTCTGTGAGTGTTCTGAATGCGTTGAGCATTGCGCTCATCAGCTGCTCAGGACGTACAATGCGATCCCAGTAGCGGCATACTGCCTTGAATGCGTCGTTGGTTGTGATAGCCAGCGACTGAATCTGCTCTACCTGCTGAAGTACAGGGTCCGGCTGACGACATGCATAAGTGTCGCCCGGAAGTACCAGCAGAGGGATGTTGTTGGCTGTTGCAGTGCCGCAGGCTGTAACCATATTAGCTGCGCCCGGGCCTACTGATGATGTGCAGGCAAAGATCTGTTTTCTCTTCATCTGCTTTGCAAATGCTACAGCTGCCTGAGCCATTCCCTGCTCATTCTTACCCTGATAAACCTCAAGGTGTTTTGCTTCCTGTGTCAGGGCCTGGCCGAGTCCGAGGACGTTACCGTGTCCCGGAATCATGAACACGCCTTTGACGAAGCGTACTTCTTTTCCGTCGTATGCAAGGTACTGGTTTTCCATAAAGCGTACCAGCGCCTGTGCCATAGTTAAACGTACTGTTTTCATTATCCTACCTCCTGTACTCCTTACTTGTTCGGATAGATATGTTCGTTTGCATCGGCCTTCCAGAGCCATTCGTGCTCTTTATCGTCGATACGTGTTTTCTTCCAAGGATCTCCGTCGAGGTGGCGGATTCCCCACGCATAGCACATTGCATATCCCGGTGCTGCGCACTGTGAGTGGAATGCGGATGTGATAGGTATCAGTCCGTTATGTGTGGTCTTAAAGATCTCGCCGTTGGCAAAGCCCGCACCGAAGCCGTCCGGATAGTCAAATCTGTAGAAATATACTTCCGGCTGCGGATGGTGATGCGGCGGATATGATGACCATTTGCCCGGATAGTTCAGTACTTCTCCGAGTACCATGTTGGAGAATGGCGCATTGTCGTAATCGAAGAATGTCTTAATCTCCCTCTGCATGCATCCCATGAGTTCTCCGTTTGAACCTGCGTGCTGTACCTGCACGGTCTCCGGTGTGTACATTACGGACTCGTATTTGTTCGGGTTCTTTGTAGCCTGGACGAAGATCTCGCTGTGGGCGTGGGCCGTGAGCGTGATCTCTGTATCGCAGGAGGCGAGCAGACAATATGCTTCATGATGGAAGCTGTCAGGTCTCTCTGCCTCTACGGTCTTGTCGTCCCAGCTGTATGTCACTTTGCCCTCGAAGAGGAGCAGTGCGACTTCCTTCTCTGCTTCATGGTATTTCCATGTGTCGCCTGCCTCCATGATCAGGAGGCCGACGTCCATCAGGGTGCCTTTGTCGTCGACGTCGCTATCGATGTAGACGTTGTAGCCCTGCTTCAAATCGTTCTTCTCAATATATGAGCTCATACTCTATCCTTTCTACAGGCCGGTGTGTTCGCGGATGTAGGCGCGGCCCTTCATGGCGTATTCGAGCGGGTTCGCCTTTGCAGGGTCCTGCTCGGCCTCTACGAGGAGCCAGCCTTTGTAGCCCGCGTCCGCGAGAACCTTGAATATAGGATCGAAGTCCACGTCTCCGTCGCCAGGGACTGTGAACGCGCCGTTTCTGACAGCCTGGAGGAAGCTCCAGTTGTTCTTGCGAGCCTCTTCAACTACAGGCAGGCGCATATCTTTGAGGTGTACGTGGCCGATGCGGTCTACGTATTTCTCGAGCATTGTCAGTGGGCTCTCACCTGCAAATGTGAAGTGTCCCGTGTCGTAGCAGAGGAATACGAGATCAGGATCGGTGTTGGACATCATGCGGTCTGTCTCCTCGCTGGTCTGTACAACCGTACCCATGTGGTGGTGGAAGCAGAGTTTGAATCCGCGGTCTTTTGCGATCTTTCCGAGGTGGTTTAGTCCTTTGCAGAATATGTCCCATTCCTCGTCGTTCATTACGTGTTTGTGTCCGCCTGTCAGGATAGGAGTGTCCATCTTGCCCTGGATGGAGTAGCTCTGCTCACTGACGTTGATGCGATTAGCACCTACTGCTGCGAGGAAGTCGAGATTTGCGATGAAATCCTTTTCTTCCTCCTCGATAGGTCTTGTGATAATGAATGATGAGTACCAGCGGCTGGCAATTCTCATTCCGCGAAGATCGAGTGCTTTTTTGAGCTCTGCAGGATCTGTCGGATATTTGTTACCGATCTCGCAGCCCGTGAAGCCGGCAAGTGCCATCTCGCTTACTATCTGCTGGAATGTGTTCTCTCCGCCGAGTTCCGGCATATCGTCGTTGCACCAACCGATAGGTGCGATTCCGAGATTAACTTCTTTTTCATTAAACATCGACATTTTGATTTTCCTCCTTATTTGAGACCTTTGACAACTTTAACGATGTGGTCGTCTGTCAGGTCATACTGCGTACGGAGGTAATCTACAGGGCCTACTTCTCCGAACTTATCTTCTACTGCAACATATCCGAATTTCAGTGCCATTCCGCATACTGCATCCTGAACTGCTGATGTGAGTCCGCCGATGTAGTTGTGGTTTTCGGCTACTACTACGAGACCTGTCTTCTCTGCATATGCGCGGATTGTCTCTACATCGAGAGGCTTGATTGTGATAGGGTCGATAACCGCCATCTCAATTCCGTCCTTGGCGAGCTTCTCTGCTGCCTGGAGCGCCTCGTGTACCATGATTCCGCTTGCTACGATAACTCCGTCTTTTCCTTCGCGGAGTACTACTGCCTTACCCGGTGTGAACTCTGCGCCGTCCTCATATACCTGATATGAGTCTTTTCTAGGTACGCGGATGTACTTAACGCCCGGCATATCCTTGGCCATCTTGAGTGCAGCCTCGAGCATAGGAACGTCTGTGATATCGAAAATTGTAGCCTCAGGAAGCGCTCTGTAGAGGGCAACGTCCTCGAAAGGCATGTGTGTTCCGCCGTTGAATGCGGCTGTGATGCCCGGGTCTGTTCCGATCATGGTAATAGGGTTCTTTGCATAGCCTGCTGCCAGGAATACCTGGTCGTAGCAGCGGCGAGATGCGAAAGGTCCGAATGTGTGGGCATATGGTTTCATGCCTGCTGCAGAGAGTCCTGCTGCGATGCCTGCCATATTAGCCTCTGCGATACCGCAGTTGATTACGCGATCGTCTTTGATCTTGTTGGTTCCGCTGCATCCCATGAGGTCTGCATCGAGCCATACTACTTTGTCGTCCGCCTTAAGGAGAGCTTCGACAGTCTCTCCGATTACATTTTTGAATTGACGGGAATCTTTTTCGCCGTTATATACAATCTTCATCTGTCTCCTCCTCCTTTATGCTTCGAGGGCTGCGAGTTTGCCCTTGATTTCTTCGATCCAGCCGTCGAATACTTCGGCACCTACGTTCATCGAGTGGTTGCCTGCAGCTTCTTCGACTTCTGTTACGCCTTTACCCTTGACTGTGTCGAGAATGATGGCGATAGGCTTGTCTGTTGCTTTCTTGGAAAGCGCTTCTTTGAGCTGAGCTACATCGTTGCCGTCGATTGTGCAAGCGTCAAAACCGAAAGCTCTGAATTTCTCTTCGAAGTCAAACGGCTCGAGAATGTCGGATACATATCCGTCGAGCTGTTTTTTGTTCCAGTCGATGAGCCATACGAGGTTGGTGAGTTTCTTTGCTGCCGTAAACATAGCGGCTTCCCATACCTGTCCTTCGTTAGCTTCGCCGTCACCTACCATCAGGTAAGTCGTGCAGTTTCTGCCCTGGAGCTTGTCTCCGAGAGCGAGGCCTACTGCCTCTGAAGTACCCTGTCCGAGAGAGCCCGTAGTCATGTCGACTCCCGGTGTTTTGTTCATATCGCAGTGCGACGGGAAGTTTGTTCCCGGCTGGTTGAGTGTCAGGAGCTGCTCTTTAGGGAAGTATCCCTTGAGTGCGAGTGTCGCATATACAGCAGGACCTGCATGTCCTTTGGAGCTGACGAATTTATCTCTGTCAGGCTTTGCAGGATTTTTAGGATCCACATTCATGATGTCTCCGTAGAGAACTGCCAGCGCGTCGCATACCGAAAGGCTTCCTCCGATATGTCCGAATCCTCTGGATTTGATGCACTCGACTGTAGCGAGTCTGATTTCCAGAGCAAATTTTTCAAGTTCTTTGGTTGTCATTATTCTCCTCCTTACATCCCGGCTTTCCCGGTCTTAGATTCTGGCTACGCCTGTTTTCCTGGCTGCTTCGGCTACCGCCTTGGCAACTGCAGGTCCTACGGCAGGGTCGAATGCTTCCGGAATGATATAGTCTGCAGTGAGTTTGTCGTCAGGGATGAGCTCTGCCAGTGCGTGTGCAGCGGCGATCTTCATCTCTTCGTTGATCTCTCTGGCTCTGCAGTCAAATACTCCGCGGAAGATTCCCGGGAATGCCAGTACATTATTGATCTGGTTAGGGAAGTCACTTCTTCCTGTTGCGATAACGGCTGCTCCGCCTGCTCTTGCCTCGTCCGGGAAAATCTCCGGTGTAGGGTTTGCGCAAGCGAAAATGATGGCGTCCTTGTTCATGGTCTTAACCATCTCTGTTGTGACCTGTCCCGGTGCGGATACTCCGATAAATATATCTGCGCCTACGAGCATGTCTGCCAGGCTTCCCTGACGTTTCTCGAGATTGGTTTCCTTAGCCATCTCTTCTTTAATCCAGTTCAGGCCTTCTCTACCCTCGTAGATGGCTCCTTTTCTGTCGCACATTACGATGTTCTTATAGCCTGATGAGAGCAGGAGCTTTACGATTGCGATTGCAGCAGCGCCTGCGCCCGATGTTACGATCTTGACTTCTTCCTTTTTCTTTCCTGTCAGCTTCATGGCGTTTGTCAGTCCGGCGAGTGTGATTACAGCTGTGCCGTGCTGGTCGTCATGGAAGATAGGAATGTCGCACTTCTCTTTGAGTTTTCTCTCAATTTCGAAGCAGCGAGGTGCCGAGATGTCCTCGAGGTTGATTCCGCCGAAAGAACCCGAGATGAGATATACGGCATTTACGAACTCATCTACGTCGTGAGTCTTAACGCAGAGAGGGAATGCGTCTACGTCTCCGAATGATTTGAAGAGCACGCATTTACCTTCCATTACCGGCATTCCGCCTTCAGGACCTACGTCTCCGAGGCCGAGTACTGCAGTACCGTCTGTGATTACTGCACACATATTGTGGCGGCGTGTCAGGTCGTATGATTTTTCGATGTCTTTTTGAATCTCAAGGCAAGGCTGTGCAACGCCCGGCGTATATGCCAGGGACAGGTCTTCCTTGGATGCTACAGGTACTGTTGAGATTACCTCGATTTTACCTTTCCATTCTTCATGAAGTCTCAGTGACTCTTTTGCATAATCCATAGTGATAATCCTTTCTTGGTTTATAAATCCAACCGTTCTTTAATTATATTCCTTTTATAGTACTAACTTATGTTGATAGTATGTGATTTCGTCCCGTTTGCGCTTATTATTCAGCGGCTATAGGGAGGGTTGCTCCGCCGAACGGCATCGCGATGACTGTAGCATCCGGGCCGTATTTGGCAAATGCCTCATCGAAGGCTTTCTGAGCACTCGGCTGAGGGTTCAGGAAGATGCTCCTTACGAAGTCGTCGTCCATGTCGGATACGAGGTCGATTGATGCGTTTTCGAGCACCATGCCTATGGCTGCTGCCTTGTGGCCTCCGAGTTCGAAATGCTTTTCAATTTCCTCAACCATCCAATGTGCGGTAGGTGCTCCGACCAGCCACTTCTCAAATGTGGCAGAACCGAGGCCTTCCTTGCACGAGCCGATTACGATTATCGTTCCGCCTTTTTTAACGGCGTGCTTCGCATTGTCCAGGGCCTTTTGTGTCTGGTAGAGATTGGCGTCTTTTGGCGCTCCACCCTGCGAGACGATTACGATGTCCGCTCTCTCGGGAATCGCACACCTGTACATTTTATCCAGGTATGCACATCCGACTCTGTGAGCTTCTACCACATCACCCGCTACTGCATAGACGATGTGTTTGTGTTCATCGAGCACGGCGTTGACTATGTAGTCTATGCCGACTATGCCACCGGCTTCTTCGATGTCCGCCCTTACAGGGTTTCCTTCGAGTTTGCCTGCGCAGGCATCATTTGACACCATCATGCTGTGGTTGGACTGTATTGCTGCCGGCGTCGATACTCCCGGCATAATCGCCTTGGCTCCTCCGGAGTAACCTGCAAAGTAGTGGAACTCGATGTTTCCCAGGCAGATTCTTCTGTCAGCCTCGGCTACAGACCTTGTGATGTCGATAGGCGTGCCCGTTTTGGTCTCTCCCATATGTATGCAATCATCCACATCGGAATCGACGCATTTTACTCTGTCGTATACGGCATCTCCCACCAAGTGGCGCATCTCCTCTTCGGTCTGTTTGCGATGCGATCCGAGTCCGAAGACCACTGTGATATCCTCGTCGGGAATTCCCGCAGCTGCGAGTTCGTCCAGAACCGCAGGCACAACTTCGTAGCTCGGAAGAGGTCTTGAGATGTCGCTGGTGATGATGGCAATCTTCTCTCCCGGATGAACCTCATCTCTCAGAAGTCCTTTGCCGATAGGATGGGCGAGCGCATAGCGCACTGCGTCTTCCCCTCTTCTTTCGTGCTCCATCTCGTTGGCCATCAGGACGGCCATGAGATTTTTATCCGGCACTTCGACTTCCTGTGTTCCGTTTCCGAATCCAAATGATAATTTCATTCTTTGAATTCCCCCGTTTCTATTTCTTCTCAGGTCCGAATACTTTTCCGGCATGTCTGAGGGCCTTCACTACAGGGAGCTCTTCTCCGGTCAGGAATCTGATGAGTGCTCCTCCTCCCGTGCAGACATATCCGAGTTTGTCCGTGACCTTGTATTTCTTGGCTGCGGTTACGCTGTCTCCGCCTCCGACTACCGTGTAGGCATCTGTGTCAGCGAGTGCCTCGAATACGGCTTTGGTGCCGGCTTCGCTCGGTGCTTCTTCAAAGACTCCCATAGGTCCGTTTACGAATACGGTCTTGGCGTCTTTGATGAGCTGCTGATAGAGTTTGATGGTCTCTGAGCCTACATCTATCGCACCGATCTCTGCAGGTACGTTTTCAAGTGTGCATTCTTTTCTCTCTCCGCCTTCTACATAGCCGAGGTCGAGCGGAAGCACGATCTTGTCGCTGTATTTCTCATAAAGTGCCTTAGCCTTAGGGATGTAGTCTTCGTAGTTCTTGGCATAGATAAAGTCAACGCTGCCTTTACCGATGTCCTTACCCATAGCGTGAAGCAGGATGTTTCCTACAAGTCCGCCGGTCAGGACCTTATCCGCTACTCCTTTGCCGAGTACTGTTTCCATCATTATGAACGCATCTGAGATTTTGGATCCGCCGAGCACGAATACGCAAGGCTGTGCCGGTGACTCCATGAGCTCGGAAATTACTACATACTCTTTCTCGAAGAGTCTTCCCATTGCAGACGGAAGTACCTGCTCAAATCCGCAGAGTGTCGGCTGGTCTCTGTGTGATGCGGCAAACGCGTCGCATACGTAGAGGTCTCCAAGCGGAGCGAGTTTCTGAACAACCTGTGTCTTAGCCTGCTGCTCGTGGGTGAGATTGAGCTTCATCTCGAAAAGCGTCTGCTCTTCTGAGCAATAGCGGACGTTGTCAAGGAGAAGTATCTCTCCGTCCTTGAGTTCTTTGATGGCCTCTCTCGCAGTAGGTCCGCATACGTCTTCGACCCACTTTACTTCTTTGCCGATGAGTTCGCTCAGAACTTTGGCATGAGGCCTCGTGCAGTAGAAATTTTCATATTCTATGTCGCTACCCTGATGAGCCATGAGCACAAGGCGGGCACCGGCGTCCGTAATTTCTTTAACCGTAGGAACTGCAGCTTCTATTCTTGCCGTGCTCTTAAGTGCGTCATTTTCCCAGTCTATCGGCTGGTTGAAGTCAACACGGCAGAGCACGGTTTTACCTTTAAGATTAAATTCGTCTAATGTACAAATACCGAAACGCAAGTCTGTTTCCTCCACTTCTTTTAATTCAGCTTTTGTATTATCTTTCATCATCAAAACACAAGGGAGACGGGGCTTATACCCATCTCCCTTGAGTCATTCAAGTCAATTATTTCTTAAATTTACCGATTCCAAGGTACTCGTTGGTTGCAGCTGTACCATCTTCTCTGGTTGTCTGCACTCCCATGAGAGCCCTTACGCCATCGATTGTCTCAGGAATAGTAACCGACTCCTGTGGAATGTTGATTGCATACATGATGTCATTGCCGGACTCAACGATTGAGTCTTCCCAAATAGCAATCTCATACATATCTCCACGACGGTTGCCGAGATCACGTGCATACTTGAAGAGCGAAGCGTTGCCTCTGAATCCTTCGTCGATTGATACCATACGAATACGAGGATGCTTGTTGAATACTTCAAGTGCTTCTTCCTTAGTGATCTTCTTGCCATCCTTAGCTGTGGCAAGAACAGTGATGATGTGACCGTGCGTAACAGGTGTGTGTACGAGTATACCTGTAGCGTCAACGTGCGGCATGATTGTCATCAGGTCAACTGCCTGGTGTGTAGGTGCCTTATCCATCTGAAGTGCGTTTGTGAGACCTCTGTGATAGTCACCAGGGTCAGCTACACGACGAATGATTGTAATAGCAACCTTCTCTACGCCAAATGCTCTGTCGAGTGCATCAACAGTACGGATAAGTCCTGTTGTATTGCAGCTTGTCAGTTTGAGGTAGTTCTGTCCTACGCCTTTTTCGAAATTGGCATATCCGTGGAAGAATACATCAGCAACTGAGTTCTTTTCTCCACCCTGGAAAATAGCCTTAACGCCGAGTTTTTCATAGTACTTTTCCTTGTTGGAAGCACCAACTCCGCCCGGTGAAGAATCGAGCATTACATCAACCTGTTTGCAAAGATCTTCGAATGTTCCGGCAACCGGAATATCCTTGGCATCAAATGCTGCTTTGTCTGCGCCGTCTACCAGGAACAGTTTGTACTCCACGCCGTTGGCACCAATCATGTCTCTTTCTCTGAGTGCCTGAAGCGATAATGTTGGAGCAAGATCAGCGATACCTACAAGTTCCATATCTCCCTGCATCGCTACTCCGTCTGCCAGTCTCTGTCCAATCGTGCCGTATCCGGCTACACCCACTTTAATTTTGCCCATAACAATTTACCTCCTATTATGTGCTTTGGTGATTTGTTTTTCAGAATCCGACGGCAGCCCCCCGCTATCCGCAAGAACTTCGTTAAAACAAGAAGTATTAAGTATTAAGTTGTGCCTTATAATTTTAGCAAACAAACCTTGCTATCGCAATCTTTCCTGAGCTTTTCTCCGAAAAGATTTTGAACTTTTTTAATACTCGATTTCGTCCAGTTTTACCGGGCGTCCTTCATCGAGAGATTTCTCATCGAGCATCTCAGTTTCCTGCTCTGCACTGTAGACTTTCTCTTCATCCAATGCATCGTCTTTTCTGACGTAATTGATGCCGAATGCCATGAGAGCCATGGATGCAAAGAGCGCTATTCCGAACGAAATCTTGAAATAGAGAAGCGCCAGAAAGCATACGACTGTTATTACCAAAACTATTGTCAATTTAAAAATTCTCATCTGTGAATTGTCCCTATATGCACGCGCTAAATCTTAACTGCACTGCCTTTCTTCCACGCCTCGGTGGTCGCAAATCCTATCTTGGTCGACTCAACTCCGTCGTCTACGTTGACGCTCGGTGTTTTGTCGTTGAGCACGCAGTCGATAAAGTGCTCCATCTCGATTCTGTACGCCTCATCGAAACGTATGCCGAAGTTCTCGATGCATTCCTTAACTGCACCGTGCTCGTTATAGATCATGGTGAGATTCTTCTCAGGAATCGGCGAGATGCGAAGCGTACCGTCAGTTCCGACTATCTCAGTTTCAACATGATATCCGTGTGGCGCGGTGCGCCCGACGTGAATCGTACCTATGCCGCCGTTGTCAAATTTGAACATGGCAACTCCGGTCTCATCGTCTCCTGCTTCTGAGAATTCCTTGTGTTTAAATGTGCAGCCCGTAGCATAGACTTCCGTAGGCTCGGCTCCCAGGAACCAGCGCATGAGGTCTATATCATGTACAGCCATATCGAGGAAGATTCCGCCGGAAGTCTTGGCAAATTTAATCGAACCCTCTACCGTCGACTCAGGGTCTATTCCTATGGCTTTAACCAGATAAGGCGTGCCTATCGCACCCTCTTCGATTTTCTTCTTAGCATATGCATACGAAGGGTCGAACCGCCTCATGAATCCGAGGAAGAATTTGAGCTCAGGGTGAGCATCCACTGCGGCCTTGGCCTGCAGGCATTCCTCCAGGTTGACGCCGAGAGGTTTGTCGCTAAACACGTGCTTTCCTGCGTTCATCGCCGCCTCTATCTGCCAGCAGTGCTGGGATGAGGTCGTGACTATGACGACGGCATCGATGTCCGGATCTTTAACCATATCGTTGAAATCCGTGTATGTTTTCTCTACGCCAAACTCATTTCTTGCATAGGCAAGCTCATCCTCTACGATTGAGCAAGCCGCTACGAGTTCGGCTCCTTTTATCTTATTTGCAATATTGTTGGCATGTACTTTTCCGAGGCGTCCGAGCCCCGCTATGCCTACACGTACTTTGTCCATCAGCCCCTCCTTTTATCCGGTGCAAAGCGGACTTCGCCGTTTATACTTTGTTATAAAACAGGGGTATCCCTGAATAGCGAGATACCCCTGCCCTAATATTATGTTGATGTGAAAAAGGAAATCTTTTTCCTGCGGCCTTACTATTTCTTAGCGGCAGCCAGACGGCGACGCTTAGCTTCTCTCTCTTCACGAACAACGTCCATGAATACGGAGAGGATGATTACAAGACCGAGTACTACGTTCTGTACTGCGGAGTCTACCGACAGGAGTGTAAATCCGTTACGGAGTACTGCGATGATCAGACATCCGAGCATGGTTCCTACCATGGTACCTTTACCTCCCATGAAGGAAGCACCACCGATGATACATGCTGCGATAGCGTCTGTATCGTAAGGCTGTACGGCGTTAGCTCCGTTACAGATACCGGAACGTCCTACGGACAGGATACCTGCGAGTGCAGCCATGAATCCTGACAGTGAGTAGCAGAAGAGGAGTACTCTGTCGGTGTTGATACCGGAGAGTCTCGTCGCTTCTTTGTTACCACCCACGCAGTATATGGAGCGTCCGAGAGCTGTCCTGCTCAGGAATATGTGCATTATGACATATACCACTATGATTACCAGGAAGCTGATAGGGAATCCCGCAACGATGGTCTTTTTACCGAGCCATTGTACGGATTCCGGGAATGCGCTTACCATCTGTGAATTGGTAACTACCAGAGCCAGGCCCCATAGTACGTTTTTCATACCCAGTGTAGATACGAACGGGTGCGGCAGGTGCAGTTTTGTAAGAAGCAATCCGTTTGTGCAACCTACGGCTGTACCCAAGAGGACCGCTACTACGAGCATCACAAGTCCGCTTGTCATACCGGCTTGTTTCATGGCTCCCATGATACATGCACAGAATATGGCGTTAGCACCTACGGAAAGGTCGATACCTGCCGTGATCAGGCAGAGCAGCATACCTGTAGCCAGGAATGCGTTAAACGCCGTCTGTTTGAGTACGCTCATGATGTTTGTAATATTGTAGAAGTTATGATTCAAAATTGAAAGAATCACGCACATCAGTACGAGCGCCAGAACGGTACCCATCTGGAAGCCGCCCTTACTCTTTTTGAGAGCTTTTCCTTCGGCTTCTTCAATAGCCGCGTTCTTTACTTCTTCATTGAGATTCTTTTTATCACTCATCTAAACTACCTCCCCATGCCGCTTTCATGATGTCTTCCTGGTTGAAGTGCTTGCTGTCTCTTTCGATCTCTGCCATGACCTTGCCGCCGCGCATTACGACCACACGGTCTGACATGCCGAGGACCTCAGGCATTTCAGAAGATACCATGATGACACATTTGCCCGCCTTGACCAGACGGTTCATAACATTATATACCTCGACTTTTGCGCCGACATCGATACCTCTTGTAGGTTCATCGAAGATGTAGATGTCTGCGTCTGAGTTAACCCATTTTCCGATAACTACCTTTTGCTGGTTACCACCGGACAGCTGTCCTGTGATTTCATCCAGAGAAGGAGCTTTTATCCTCAGGTCTGTCATATTCTTGCTTCCGCTTTCTTCGATTTTCTTTTCATCAAGCAGAGCTCCTGAAGAGTGTTTCTTCAGACTGGACAGAACGAGATTGGTTCTGATCGGTTGCGCGAGTACAAGTCCCTGTCCCTTTCTGTCTTCGGTAAGAAGTGCGATTCCCGCATCGATTGCCTGCTCCGGAGATTTAATCTTTATCTCCTTGCCCTTGACCTCAATAGAACCTCCGTCAATAGGGTCAGCTCCGAATATGGCTCTTACGGTCTCCGTACGTCCTGCTCCGACAAGTCCGGCAAGGCCGAGAATCTGTCCGCCATAAGCTTCGAAGCTTACATGATCAAGAACTCCTCCGATTACGAGGTCTTTGACCTTCAGGAAGCAATCGCCTTTTTCACCGAATTCCTTAGGGAACTGGTCATCAAGTGTACGACCTACCATCGCTGCGATCAGAGAGTCGTTGTCCCATTCCGATATATCCTTAGTAGCTATGTATTCGCCGTCACGCATTACTGTGACTCGATCGCACAGCTCAAATAATTCTTCGAGTTTGTGTGAAACGAAGAGGATACCGATTCCCCTTTCCTTAAGTTCGCGGCATGTCCTCATGAGCTGAGCAACTTCCTTCTCTCCGAGTGAGGATGTCGGCTCATCCATGATGATGACCTTTGCATCAAGGAGCACCGCTTTTGCGATTTCTATCATCTGCTGGATACCCATACCGTAGGTACCGGCTGCTTTGTGCACATCTACTTCCTGACCGAGGTCTTCCATGATCTCTGCCGCTCTTTTGTGCATTTTATCGTAATCCAGCAGTATGCCCTTTTTAATCCAGTTGTTGATAAACACATTGTCTGTGACACTCAGGAGTTTTTCGATATTGAGTTCCTGATATACACAGGCAATGCCTTTTGCTTTTGATTCGTTCGGATCTTTGAACGTGCAGAGCTGATCTTCGACGTAGATTTCTCCCTCATCCGGCTGATGTACACCGGTAAGAACTTTAATCAGCGTCGATTTTCCGGCTCCGTTTTCGCCTATAAGGCCATGAATCTCTCCCGGTTTAATCGTCAGCTGCATATTGCTGAGCGCGACTACGCCCGGGAAACGCTTTGTTACATTTTTTAATTCAACTATATTTTCGCTCACTTTTTCACCTGCTTTTCTTTCTAGAATAGCTAGTTATAAATTCCGCTTAGGAGGAATACTCCCCCTAAGCGGAAATTGTTACGCCTTAAGACGTCGTTTTAATTATTTGCCGAGATATCCGTTAAGAGTATCCATACGCTCCTGAGCATTGTCAGGTGTAACTACGTCAGCACCGGAGTCGATGAACGCCTCGAGCTGCTCGCCGTCGATAGCTTTGCAGCAAGCCTCAACAGCCTTGTATCCCATCTCATATGCCATCTGAGCAACGGACATTGTCTCCTCGCCCTTCAGGATGGATTCGCAAGCGGAGAGTGTTCCGTCGAATCCGAGGAATACTGTGTTCTTCCAAGCGTCATTGCCTGCAGCAGCACGTGCAGCAGCCTGTGCCATATCGTCGTTGTTAGCGCAGATGATAGCAACGCCTTCTGGGTGGTTCTGGATGATAGCTTCCATAGCGTTTGTAGCCTTGTCAGCTGTACCATCAGCATACTGAGTCTCGCCCTCGAGGAACTCACCGCCGTTCTCGTTAACGCCAGCCTTATATCCGTTCATACGGTCTGTATTTGTCTGGTCGCCCTGAACGCCTGCGATCTCGATGCACTTGACCTCTTCCCAGCCTTTTTCCTTTGCAAGCTCAACAGCCTTAGCAGCACCGAGCTTAGCAGCAGCTTCGTTACCTGTTCCTACGAATGACAGGATTTCCGGAGCTTCGATCTTTGTGTCAACTGCGAGGATTGGTTTTTCCTTTCCTGCAATCAGGGTTGCTACAGTATCACTCTGAAGTGGAGCGATTACATAGCCGTCATAAGAGTCATCATTGAGGTCTGTCTCAATCATGTTCTGCTGCTCGTCGAAGGATGTCTCTGATGGAGGTCCTTTAACTTCTACAGTAACTCCGTTCTCTTCGCCATATGCGAGAGCTCCGGCCTGTACATAACCCCAGTACTCTGATGATGTTGTCTTCAGGATAACGTCGATTTTCTTATCGCCGCCTGCAGCAGCCTCATCTGTTGCTTCTTCTGTAGCTCCGCCACCGCATGCAGCAAGTGTGAACACCATGATGCCGATGACAAGAACAGCAAATAGCTTTTTAATGTTCATAATAAAAATTCCTCCTTACATAAACGTTGAAATGTATTGTCCAACAATAGAAATATAATACAAAAACTGCTATTTCGCAATATCTCTTTTCAGATTGTGACAATTCGTTAACAAAGCTTGCAAGCGCTGAAATTACAGCGGTTTCGCAGAATTATTTGAGAATTCTCTCTATGCTTTCCCTCACGTACAATTCTTTTGTATCTGCGATTTCCATCATCTTGCGCTCGAGTCCGGCTATTTCCGCACCGGCGTTTTTGAGTTCTCTGATGGCGTTCTTGTGCTCCTCTTTGTTGAAGGATGTCGTGCAATCCTCCAGCACGGTCACATCATATCCTCTTTCGAGAAAACCCAGCGCTGCTCTCATCAGCGAAAGATGAGTCTCTGCACCTGCAATTATGACTTTCTTTGCTTCCACCAGGGCGGTGTGCGATCTCATGTCCGCAGCCGTCCACGGATCCGTCTTGATGTGCTCTGCTGTCTCGCATCTGGATGTTACATCGGCAATTCCACCTAATATCTCCCCTTTTCCATAATGCTTTGTGAGAAGAATCGGGATATCCATCCTCGCAGCTGCATGCGCAAAGGCTTCGAGTTTCTTTTCGAGTTTCTCTCTGCCCTCGATTTCATCCAGCACATCGTCCTGGGCATCGACTATTACGGCGAGCAGCTCATCCTTTGCATACGCACCCTGAAGCCTTGCCAGAGATATTTTGTCTGAAATAGATGTCGGAACCGGGGATACGGCCACATAATTATCCTCCACGACGTCCATATCGTATTCTGCTCCGCTGCTTCCCTGCGTCGGACGTCCGGTCATTTGGTAGAGTTCCTCTCCGACTTCTTCAAATACGAAATTGAGTCCGTAGCCGGCAGGAGCCGTATCTACTATCTTATATCCTTTGATCTCGCTCGCAGGAACTTCCGGTGCGTTGGCGCTTATTATCACATCCGAGCCGACCTTATCCGCCATCTCCATCAGCATAGGGAGCATGCCGAGAATGTAATCAAATTCTTTAGCAATGTGGCTTCCTACAGAAAGAGCTATTGACTTGATCCCGTTCAAAGCCCCTTCTCTGGCCGCGGCCAGCGTGCCCGAATAATATACGGCGAGCCCTGTGTTGTAGCCGAGGTTGATGCCGCTGACGACATAATCCGGCCTTATTCCCTCTCTCTCGAGTATGCAAAGGCCTACCTTGATGCAGTCAGCGGGAGTTCCGTGCGCTGCATAAGCCGCGGCCACTCCTTTCATATCCCTCTTCTCTACTCTGAGCGGATGAAGGAATGTTATGCTCTGGCTCTTTCCGCTCTGCTCCTCTGCAGGCGCCACGACATATACATCTGCCAGGGGTTTCAGTGCCTCTGCGAGAGCCTTTAGTCCTTTTGAATCTATTCCGTCGTCATTTGTAATCAATACTTTAATCATCTTTTGTTCCTATTCCTTATCAGATAATCTGTTTTTTCTATTCCCTTTCGAACGCGGCGCCTTCTGTGGTTTTTACGCTTCCGTCTTTCAAGATGAACACCGCCTCGATTCCGTCCATACCCTCAATAAGTTGTAAGCCTTCATCGTAACCTTTGATGAGACAAATTGTGCTGAGCGCATCTATGTCTGCGGACTTTCCGGTCTCTGCTGTCAGTGTCACTCCGATTACATCCGTGTCCACAGGATACCCGGTCTTCGTATCCAATATATGATGATAGACTTTTCCGTCCACATCAATCTTACGCTCGTAGACGCCCGATGTGACCAAAGTCTTGTCCTTAACTCCGATTTTACCTGCTATCTCAGTTCGGTCACTGTACGGCAGCTCAACTCCTATGTTGAAATCCTCGCCGCCCGATTTGCTCCCTATACATATTACATTGCCACCGAGATTAATTATGCCTGATGTAACGCCTGAGTCTTTTAGTGTCTCCGTCATCCTGTCTCCGATATACCCTTTGGCAATCGCACCGAGATCCAACTTCGTCTCAGGGTCTTTTAACTTGACCTTGTTTCCTTCTATCTCTATATTATCGTAGCCCACGTGCTTTACGGCCTCGTCGATTTCCTTTTCATCCGGCAGTTTCGCCTCTCCCTCGGCTGCATGAAAATCCCAAAGCTCAGTAATGCCGCCGACCGTGATATCGAAGGCTCCGCCGGACAGCTTTGAATACTCTATGCCTTTTTGAATGAGTTCGATGGTCTCCGGACTCACTTCAGTCCACTCTCCCTTTGCGGCGTTGATGCGCCCTATGTCCGAATCAGCCTTCGTCCTGCTGAGAGTATCGTCAAGCTGCCTGCAAAGTTCAAAGGCTTTATCGATCGCTTTCTCCTTTTTTTCTTTCTCATCAGCAGCTCCCATCCCATAGATGCTGATGCTGCATATGGTATCAAGCAAAAACTCCTCCCTGCTTACCGGCTCCCGATCAGCCGGCGCGCAGGAAGTCTGTGCTATAATAATCATCGAAATAACCAGGAAAAACGTTACAGATCTTTTCAACATTCTTATTTAATGAAACAGTTCATCCGCAAAGCGGACATCATATTGTTAATAGTATTGCTCGCGCTGGGCCTTGCGGCTACGCTTGTTTTGGCGCGCACGGGCACAGGCTCTCCGGCTGATTCCAAAGTCGTCATCAAATCCGGCGGAGAATTATTCGGCCGCTATCCTCTCAGCGAGGATAGCGAAATTGAAGTTCCCGCTCCGTCCGGAGGCGAAAACGTAGTCACTATCAAAGGCGGCAGCGTTACCGTTTCCTCCGCGTCCTGCAAGAACCAAGTCTGCGTCAGGCACGGCAGCATTTCGAAGAGCGGTGAGAGCATAGTTTGCCTTCCAAACAGACTCATCGTCACCATCGAAGACGGAACAGGAGGTGAATATGACAGCATCACCTCGTAGCAAACTCGGAACTTCGTTCATAGCCCGCGTTGCTCTAATGGCCGCGCTCGCTTTGATATTCTCTTATGTCGAGGCAATTATACCATACAGCCCGGGAGTTCCGGGTATCAAACTCGGCATTGCGAACATAGTCACAGTTATTGCGCTGTATAAGTTCGGACCTAAGGATGCGGCCGCCGTCAGTATTATAAGAATAGTTATCGCAGGCCTTTTATTCAACGGTCTTTTCGGCATGCTCTACTCACTGGCCGGTGCTGCAGTGAGTTTAATCGGCATGATCTTGCTCAAAAAAACCGACCTCTTTTCAGTGGTCGGTGTCAGCATGGCTGCAGGCGTCCTGCATAACCTCGGTCAGCTGTTGATGGCAGCCGCCCTCATATCTGATCTTCGCATTTTCTTTTATTTCCCTGTCCTTTTGTTCAGCGGAATCGCAGCCGGCATCCTTGTCGGTATAGTCTCCGCATACATACTGCGATCGCTCCGATAAGAAGCACCGCTCCGAGGACCGGATAGACTGTCGTCAGGAAACTCGTCGTGCCGTAAATCTCGAGCACTCCTTTGATAACGCTTCCGATACTCAAAGTTGCAATCGATGCCAGCAGCAGCGTCTCTCCTACGGGACCTGCCTTTTTTATTATCCCCCTGCTGTCTGCGAGATACGGCAGGCAACCCATGACGAGCGGATATGCGAACGCGTAAATCATATAGTTTGAATATACCCCGTGACTGAAGATCTCATATACCGCGCCCGCCGCCGCGAGCATCAGTGCCGCAATCAGATACCTCCTCGCCTTTATTACATTTTCCGTATAGTATTTCGTTTGTGTATTCATTAGATTAGGCTCCTATATATACGATATCGCTTACACTTCTCTCGCTGCCCTCGCCGTGACCTGCACGTCCTCCGGTCGGATTGTTTACAATCTGTCCGTTGAAGTACATCGTGGATGATCCGCCGCCGTCGAGGTTATACGCCGTCTTGCATCCGAGGTCTTTCATCACTTCGGCAAGCTGATAAAGTGATAGTCCTGCGCTTTCGTCCGTACGTCCGTCGGATACTACGAATACGTAGTGGCAATCATCGATGATTCCGATCGCAGTTCTCGGATTGCTGGACATCGACTGTTTGACCTCTTCATTCTCCCCGACCGTAATGCTGCCTGACTGAACCAGCGCCGGTCCGAATGACATCGTCTGCACAGCTCCGTCTTGCATGAGTTCCTCTGCACTCACTTCATCCTCGTTTACTATCTTCCATGATCCGTCCGAATATATTACGAGATCGTCACGCCCGGCGGAGGTATTTCTGTAAAGCGTTCCGTTCTTGATTACATATCCCGCTTCTCTGGCTCCGTAGTAATCTCCGTTGATTGCAAGCACGGCGTTGTTGCT
>CADAJM010000012.1:0-6823 GCA_902788245.1 uncultured Eubacteriales bacterium
AGTGCTTTCTTTCTCACCTGACTCCCCTTCCTTCTGTACCAGTGTTAATCGCTACTATTGCAATTTTATCGAGAGAATCATGCGGTTTCAAGCCCGGATTATGTACCCTTCCCGATACTTTTCAGCCAAACGAAAGCACCGGCCCGAAGGCCGGTGCTCTCTGCTGAATAATACTTATTTTACAGTTACTCTTACGGTTTTGTATATTCCGTTCTGAGTGCATACGTAAATTACGCAACTACCTGAATTTACACCCACGATCTTTCCCTTATTTGTGACTCTTGCCACACTTGGATTGGAGCTCTGATACAGCAGTCCGCTGTGCTTCTTAACTCTCTTGCCCTTGGCCTTTGCCTTAATCTTAAGGGTCTTGCCCCTAGTCATTACAGCCTTGCCCTTCTTAGGACTCTTGATCTTAAGGCCTGTGTAGTTCTTGGACTTGCCACCCTTTGTAACGATGTGAAGTGTCTGTGACTGTTCAACAATATTGCCGTCTTCATCGTAAGCAACTACCTTGAATTTGTAGCCGTTTCCCGGAACCAGTCTTGATCCGTTAATGTGAGTGACGGTGAAACTGTTATTGTTTGTTGTTTCAAGTCTTACCTGATAATACTTGCTTCTCTTAGCATCACATCTGTTGCCGTATACAACATAGTATGCTGCATTTCCGAGCCTGTTCCATCTCAGACTGACGCTTCTCTTAGCCTGCTTTGGTGAGCTGAATCTCAGAGGAATGAGGCTTCCTCCCTCGTTCTTCATAATGCTTGGAGCATTGTACTTTGTCTCAGCCTTCTTGATCTCAAAGTTCTGGCTTGCGTCGTCCGGCAGTTGATAGCTGTCTGCGTTATCGCCTGTGATGTTGACAGCCGTTGCTGTGTACTGGCCAACCTCTGTGGCTCCGCCTTCAACCTCTACCGTCAGCTTGTCGCCGTTGATGCGGTTGTCTACGTAAGCAGTAGGTACGTGCTCTGCTCCGTCAAATGTGAACTGCAGGTCTGACCATGCAAGTCTGGCTTCTCTCTTTTCGATGGTAAAGTCTGCAGTAAGAACCTTTTCGTTGTAGTTCTCTGTAGCTGCTATAGTTGCCTTAACGGTATATTCTCCTGCAGCCTTAGGTGCTTTGTTCGAATAAGTTTCGTCATCGGCACCCTTTGCCTTGTACTGATATGTTACCTGTCTGCCGTTAGTACCGCTAACCTCAGGATCGTTGCGATCATCTCCGTATGTCCAGCCCTCGATAGAGAGAGTTGCACCTTCGTGATCGCCTGATTTTTCTTCAGTATCTGCCTTGAGTATGACGTAACTGCAAGTCTTTACTTTAGGCAAGATGTAGCATGAAGCATTTTTGCCCGAAAGGCCCGTTACTCTGGCTGTGTGAGTGCCTACAGAAGTAGATTCTCCGCTGATTTCGGCTTCGATGTCATCTCCTTCAACAACATTGCCAAGTGTGAGTTCAGGACGCTGATCCTTTCCGTTGTAGATGAATTCGCTGTTTCCCCATTTGAGTTCAAGTACTCTCGGCTCAATTGTTACCTGAATTTCATCTGCCGGTTCTGATGCAGAACTTTCACTGGTGTAGTCTTCATCAGCCTTCATGTACCATGTTACGGTGTATTCACCTGCCTTGGTAGCTTCAGGAACCTTAGTGCTCCACTTGCCGCTGTTGAGACGGTAGTAGATAGTTCCGTGTTCGGCCTTACCGATAGTTACCAGTTCCTTAATCTTTCCGTTATATACACCTGATGCTGCCTGAGGCTCTAATGTAACCACAGCCTTGCTGGTGTTTACTGTCAGTGTTCCGTCTTCGAAATCTATGTCATAGTTGTCATCTGTGACTCCATCCGGCTCTATGGCATATCTTCCAGCACCGCTTTCGACTGTGTAATCACACTCGAACTTCAATTTGCCATCCAGAACGCTGATGTCTTCGCCCTCTATGAAGCCTGTGATATCCGCTTCGAATTCAGGTGCAGGATCGCCCAGCTCGATAGTGTAGCTCTTAGCGCTTATGGTAAGTGGCGCTTTTGCTATAACATAAGTCTGGGATACGGTGCTCGGCAGTTCATAGTTGGCCGCCTTGTCTCCTGTAATCTCAGAAGCAGTAGCAACGTGTTCGCCTGCATTTTTCTCAACTCCAGCTACGCTGACCGCCAAAGTATCTCCGCTTACTGCGTTGGTAACAGTGGCCTTAGGGGCGTGTGTTTTACCGTCATATGTGAAGTTGATTCCGCTCCATCTGAGTCCTGCAATCTTCTTTTCGATAGTGAACTCAGCTGTAGCTGTAGCCGCATCATGTCCGTCAGTGGCTGCGATATTGGCTTTTACAATATACGTTCCTGCCTCTGTAGGTACGTCAGCTGTGTATTTTGAATCATCTTCGCCTGTCTTCTTGTACTGGAATGTTACAGTTCCGCCGCCTTCATTGCCGTTTACTACCGGCTCTTCAGGCTCATCACCGTATGTCCACTCCTCTATAGCTACTGTCGGAACCAGAGCGTTCTTGGAGATCGTGAAGACGATGCTGCTTGATGTAGGCATCACATAGTTGCTTGCATCTGCTCCTGTAAAGCCTGTAGCTGTAGCTGTGTATGTTCCGGCCTCTGACTGAGCGCCTTCTACTGTGACTTCACACTCATCTCCGCCGTAGAGGTTCTTTACCTCGCAGCTTGGCAGCTGCTCCTCGCCGTCCCACTTGAAGCTGGTGTTGCCCCATTTGAGAACAGCAATCCTCTTGGAGATGGTAAATGTTTCTGTCACACTCTTCTCATTGTATCCGGCAGTGGCCGCGATAGTAGCCTTAACTACGTAATCGCCTGCATCTGTAGGTACCTTGCTGTTGTATGTGCTGTCCTCAGCTCCTGCAGCTTTGTATTGGTATGTTACATTGGCTCCTTCTGCGTTGCCGTCGACCTGCGGTGTATTTGGTGTATCGCCGTATGTCCATCCTTCGATGGTTACTGCAACATCTGCGTTAGCATGATCTGCCTTGTTGATAATGAACGCTGTGCTGTGTTCATCCGGCATCTCATAGTTTGCAGCCTCAGCGCCAGTAAACTTGATAGCTGTGGCGGTGTGGCGACCCGGAGCTGTAGCTGCTCCTGTTACCGTAACGTTGCATGTATCGCCACTTACGATATTTGATACAGTGGCTGTAGGCATATGGTTCTTGCCGTCATATGTGAATGTTGTGTCTGTCCACTGCAGCGTAGCGGTTCTCTTCTCGATGATAAAGGTATCTACAACAGATGTGATATTGTAGTTGTCGTTACCCGAAACGTTGGCGCGAATGTTATATAATCCTGCTTTTTTAGGACCATTGCCCCATTCTCTGTATTCGCTGTTCTTTTCGCTCTGCAGCTTGTATTCTACAGTTGCTGAAAGACCTTCCGGATCAGTTGTAACTGTAGGTGTACCTGCTTCATCGCCATATACCCAGTTGTTAATATGGATGTCGATTGTAGCATCGGCCTTAGCGATGTTGAATGCTCTTGTTGTTACCTGAGGCATCAGATAGTTTGATGCATCCTCGCCTTCGAGCCTTACTGCCTTTGCGGTATATACTCCGGCGTTTGTCTCCTGACCGTCAACCTTAACAGTAACATCATCCGTTACTTCTTCGTCGTTCTTCTTTATGTTGCCGACTGTAGCCGTTGGTCCCTGTTTCTTTCCGTTGTATACCAAGCTTGTTTCAGCCCAGCTGAGGTCTGCATGAAGGATTGTGATGCTTGCCTTGATGCTGGTCTGCTGTCCTTCTTCGGCAAGTTTGTAGTTAGCCTTGGAAGTTCCGTCGAGTCTCAGATTTGTGAGAGCGACAGTCTTGTTTTCGCCTATGTTCTTGTCAGGATTACCTTCGGCATCTACGAATACTCCGTCAGCCTTAGCTGTCAGGTTGTCATTCGGAAGCTTGCCGTCAAGTTCCATATCTGAGTAATCAAGCTCTGCGCTTGTTTTACCGTCATAGACCTTGTCTGTAGTGGTAATGCCGCTAACTGTGATATCTCTCTTTTCAATTGTAAAGCGTGCAGGAAGTTCTGTTACAGCTCCGTTGTAGTTGGTAGTCTCAGCTATCTTAGCCTTGACATAATATGTATTTGCGTAAACAGGCTGCTTACCTTCCTCTGAAGCTCCGTCGGCCGCTACTGTTGTCTTAGATGTGCATGCCTCATCTGTATAGTATGTGAGTGTCACATCTCCGTTTTCAGGATTGCCGCCGATGACAGGAGCTTTGGATGCATCTCCGTAAACCCAGTTGCCCTGAGTTACTGTAGGATTGATGTCTGCCTTGCTGATGATAAACTTTTTAGTTGCTGTAGTGTAGCCGTTGTAGTTAATGGTCGGATCTACTACTGCATACATATAATATGTGCCTGCATCAAGTGACTTGGAGTCCTTAACGCTGCTCCATGCTGTTCCGTCCTCAGATGCGTTAGCAGTACTATAGTAGAAAGTTACCTTGCCTTCGCCCGGGAAGCTGCTGATGGATGGCTCTGATTTTGTTCCTTCGTATGTGTAATCTGCGATAGCAACTACAGGCTCACCGATGTTTGCCTTTGCAATAGTGAAGCTTGTTGTAGCTGAACCTGCCTGGTAATTAGCTGTTGTTGCCACATTGGCCTTTACATAATAGCTTCCTGCATTTTCAGGTTTGCCGCCGGCCTCAGAAGCACCGCTACCTGCTGTAGTTGTCTTGTTGCTGCAGCTTGCGTCTGTATAGTATGTGTATGTTACTGCACCGTTTTCAGGATTTCCTGTTACCTCGGGGGACTTGGCTTCTTCGCCGTATGTCCATCCTTCCATAGTAACCTTAGGGCTGATAGCAGCCTTGTTTACTGTTAATGAAACGTTGCCTGTTGCAGTGTTGTAGTTTGCTGTATCATTTGGCGTAAATGTTACGCTCTGATTTGCTGTTCCGGCGTTCGGCTCTGTATCCGGATCCGTGAACGCCCATTTTCCGGCTACAACTGTAGTTGATTCCGGATGCTTGGCAGTTCCCGAAAGTTCGCTGTCAGACAGTTTGCCTCCGTAAGTGATAGCTTTTGCTGTCATACCGCTCAGGGACGGAGTCGTCTTGTTGATCGTTACCTTAACAGCGTTGGACGTAGTAGTTGCAGCGTGGTTAGTGCTTGTTTTTGTTGCTTTCACGATGCAGTAGTAATAATAATCGCCCGCTGCCTGTGTAGTAGGAATCGTATAGCTGGCGGATGTGGCTCCACTTACAGCAGTTCCTCCCGTATTGCTATTGGTGGTGTTTTTATACCATTGATAGCTGAGAGTATGGCTATCTGCAACCGTTGCGGCTACAGTTAGTTTTTTATCCTTGTAGCCATAGTTCATGGTCAGATTACTTGGCTGCGTGCTGATCTTAGGGATTGGGGCCCAATCTGCATAAAGATAAAGAGGATTATCCTGGCTGTATGTTGCTCCTGCAGCATAGCTGGTTCCGGTTCCGGCAACAGCGGTGTTCCATCCGCTGAATTTATAACCGTCCTTTACCAGATTTCCGGAATTGGTAGCGAGTGTCAGATTAGAGCTGCTCACCTTTGCCTGAGTAGCAGGAGCCGCTCCGCTTGTTTTACCGTTTTCGTCATACTTTACTCTTGAAATTGTGAATGAGTTCTTATTTACACCGCTGGCAGTACCGCCATCATATGTACTGAACTCGAGGAAGTATCCGATAGGATTGGAGTTGTATGGTGCAAAGTCGTTGAAGTTAGCAGCATTGTTATATGATGCAACAACGCTGTATTCGCCGAATCTGGTGCCGTCGGAGTTATTAGGCTCTCCGCTGCACCACAAAGATGTCGGCACCTGCTGTCCGGCTTCAGGGCCATCTGCCCAATAGTAATATGGCGCATAGGTACTTGCAGACTGACCAGTTCCATCAAACGGAAGATAATACGCACCATTGTTGCAGGTGAATCTTGGGTTATTGGTCTTATAAGTTACCTCTTTGGCAATCCCTGCATATCCATAGTTCGAAGGAGATATCTTGCTGGCTGCACTGTAGCTGGAGCTGGTTTTGTTTGTGCTGTACCTCATCGAAGTTGCAGCAATCCAAGCACCGTTGGTGCTTCCACCGGAAACACTGTCATAGAACTGCTTCAGTAGAGTAGCTTCCTGTGTAGTTGTAACCGTGGCCAGATATCCTTTCATTCCTCCAAGAGTTCCGGCTCCGGTAACGGCTCCGTTATACGCTGCAAACCAGGATGTGTCTGCACCACTGGCATATTTAACCAGCTTATACGCATGTGCTTCTCCGTTGGAGTTGAGGATTCCGAAAGTTTTGTCATTAGGGTCCACCGATATGGATGTATTACCGTCAGATACGTCTATATGTATCTGTGTGGTGGCAGAAGTGAATTTGAGATTCGTAATCATGGTCTTTACGGCGCCCTTTTCTTGTTTGGTCAAGTAAAGAACCATAGCAACGGTATTGCTGCTATCTGTCTCCGTTACGATTTTGTCACCATTCGGAAGGGAACTTGCAACTATTTTGCCTCCCTTTGTTCCGATATTGACCATGGTAACATTTGAGTTCTTTGACAGCACTGCGTCAACTTCGCTTTCAGATAAGCTGACTGTTCCATCCGAATTGGTTTTCCATCCTCCGTCAGCAGCAAATGACGGTGTCGTCACTGCAGTCATCATTGCCAACATCATTGCAAGCGTCAGCGCAATGCTGAGCATTATGCCAAAAGCACGATTCTTTATCAGTTTCATAATCACATTCTCCTCAAGAGTAAAACTGTAATAAATAAGTTATTGTATGAATTATCAGCATATTTTTTACCTCTTAATACTAGTCGTATTTAGGTTACATATG
>CADAJM010000012.1:6896-29886 GCA_902788245.1 uncultured Eubacteriales bacterium
GTTTTTGACACCTTTTTGGTAACAAACTGTCATTTCACACTAAAATGACTTATTCAGCCCGGCTTTTGGGTGAAGGTCGTTGGAGTTTCAAATTCTAAATGGCCTGAAGTTAGAGATAATTGACAGATGCTGAATGCGAGCAATATAATTTGATGCGTATTTATGATGTAACATGAAAGGGGGATCCTTGTCTTGATTTCAAAATCAATGATGTATAAAGGTAAGGTCGGCTTGTTCAGCGCAATTGATCGCTCATCAAACTATGTAAGCGCATATATGTTTGTCTTTCTTGAAATGCTTTTGACAGCGCTATCTGTACTTCTGTATTTCACTGTTCCTGAACTTCGTGCGACAACTACTTTTATGGCATTCTCCGCGGTACTTCTGATTGCTTCCTTAGTGGAACTGGCAATTGTCAAAAGAAAAGACGGCTCCGATCAAATGCTCAAATGGATGCTTGGGATAAGTTTCGTCATATCCGCCATTACCACTACATCCACAATGGGTGTCAGCGGGAGCATTCTCTTTATTTTACCTATGCTGCTCAGCGTACAATACTGTTCTCTGTTCTATTCGGTATTCATGTCTGTCATTACAGTCATGGGCACATTTGTCCCTCTGCTACTGACTTCATTTCTGACTTTTTATGACCTGAATGTCATCATAATGAAACCGGGATCAGTTATTACGATCGATACGACACTGGAAGCGGCTCTCAAACCGGAGCTTATTGACGAAGCCGGTACAAAAGTCAATGAACTGCTGGCCGTTTTTTTGCCTGCAATATTGTTTGTGATCATCATTGCAGTCTTGACATGTATCATTACACACACTTACCGTAAAAACATCCTGGAGCAGTACCGGCAATTCCAGAATACGAGAGAATAGGATGACAGATATGGACTACATTAAATATATAACTGACGGAATAGAATCTATTTGCAAAAATCACAAACGGCGCTCAGCGGGATGTGAAACAATAAAAACAGCCCAGGCGGAAATGTCTGAGGCTATGAAGGACTGCGTTGATGAAATAAGGACACAGCAGTTCGAGGTTCATCCGCACGCATTTATAGGATCGATACCGCTCGATGCTTTTCTCAACCTTATAGCGTGTGCTTTTTTCGTTACCGGTGTACATTCCGGTAAGTCATGGCCGTACATCGTATCACTGGCCTTAACTATATCCTCGATGATAATAATCGTCGTGGAATATATACTGTTTATGCCTTTTACCGATAGGTTGTATCCGAAAAAGACAGGGCAGAACACTTATATGATCCGCAAGGCTAAAAACACTCCCAAGCGTCGTATCATACTGTGCGGGCACTCGGATGCCGCATGGGAGATGCCTGTTCTTAAGCACTTCCCATACGTTCTGATTATTACATGTATCGGATCCGCTTTTCTTTATTGGCTCGTCAATTTCCTTTTCTGCAATCTGGCCTTGGCGGACTTTCTTTCGGCCAAGACATTACATGTATTTGCAGTAATCGAGATTGTAAACGCGATCCTGTTTACCCCTCTGCTCTTCTTTGTGGATTGGCGCACTGTCGTAGACGGGGCAAATGACAACCTGACCGGCTGCTACCTTGCCATGAGCATCCTGAAGGAAATGGCAGATAATGATATGCGTTATGACGACACTGAAGTCTGCTGCCTGATAACAGACGCCGAGGAATGTGGGCTACGCGGAGCGCTTGCTTTCGCAGATGAAAATGTGGAAGAGTTGCTTTCACTTAACACCGTAGTAATCGCCCCTGACACGATTCACTCAGTCGAAGAGCTGAGGATCTTCTCCCGTGGTATCAACTATACCGAATCAAACAGCGAAGAAGTCTGTAATCTTCTGTATTTCGCTTCAATGAAGAACGGGCTGGGGTTAAAGCAGCTGCGATATGCGGAGTTGCCTTTACCCCTCAGGATTATTATCACACTGTCAATGACACCTATACCAATCTGAACCCGGAATGCATCCGACTCGTTCGCGATATTCTTAAGGATGCCGTCGAAATGTTCGCAAAAGCCGGAAAGTCCTTCTAACATATTATTTGCATTAATCTATCGATGTATCTTTGTATTTGTCGATATCCAGTTCTCCGACATTCTTGGCGACTATCGTTGTGATGACCATGTCACCCGTGCAGTTGCACATGCATAGGAACATCCCGATCAGAGGTCCTATGCCCATTACCAGACCTATCGCTTCAGTCGGAACACCCAGATGTTCGATAAGCACCGAAAGACAGATGACACCGGCACCGGGAATTCCGGGTGCACCCATAGAGAGTATCACCACCATGAAGGACATCATCAGGAAGGAACTGCCGCTGACAGGCACGCCGTAGACGCCGGCAAGCGCCAGGGCGAATACCATCATCATCACACAAGTCCCATCCATATTGATTGTCGCTCCAAGCGGGATAGACAGGCTGTATACCTTGCTCCCTACACCGAGCTTTTTATCGCAGGTCTCCATGTTCAGAGGTATCGAAGCATTGCTTGACCCCATCGAGAACACCTGAAGCATAACAGGGGCGTATTTTTTGATGAAAGGACGTGGATCAAGCCTGCCGACAAGGATCAAGAGCAGTATATATATGATGAGCAGGCATACCAGTCCGAAGATGAATGTCGCAAACATGCCGAATATTGACAGTATAGCTTTGACTCCCAGATCCAGAGCCATTGACGACATAGAGCAGAACGCCGCGACAGGCATCAGCCTGATTATCATGGATGTAATCTTCATGAAGAGCTCATTCAGCGCTTCAAAAAACTGTATCAGCACTTCCGAGTATTTCCCAATCAGCCCTACCGCGATGCCGCATAACGCGGCCAGGAAAATAAGCTGTGGCATCTTGCTTTCGAGGAACGGGCTCAGAAAATTGGAAGGGATGATGTCCTCTATTATGTTTATGGCGGAGAGCTCAACATCTTCTGTCACTGGCTTCGCGATACCGGATATCTCTGCAGCAGCTGCTGCAGCCGAGCTTCCGTTTGTTCCCGGGCGGAACAGATAGAACGCCCCTGCCCCGACGGCTACTGCGATCAGTGTTGTGAGACTATACATAAAAATCGTTCTGCCGCCTATCCTGCCAAGCTCATTCAGGTCCGAAAAACCGGAGACGCATGTAACGATCGAAAAAAATACGACAGGTGCTACTATTGTCTTGAGCGCATTGATGTACATGGTCTTTAGCGGAGTGAGAATGTATCCGTTCAGAGCCCCATTGGCTGCCTCCGGGCCGGCCATAGAGAGTGCTATCCCGAGCAAGGTTCCCGCAATCAGCGCGCCAAGCGTCAGATACAGGAATCGCCTCTTGTTCCTTTCTATCGTTATACGGATGTTGTTGTATCCGTTTTTGTGTCTGAACTTAAGACCGTCCGCCAATGACGTGAGCATGATGTTGCGGATCGTCTCGAGCATATCGTCTCCCACATCAGAATCAAGGATGTCATCAAGCTCGACTATCTCGTCGGACAGGGAGTATTCGCTTCCCGGAGCCGACATTTCGACCGTCAAGCTGCCCATTAGCTTCTTTACTTTGATTCTGAGTGATCCGTTTTTGTCTCCGTGAGCTATCAGGCTTGCTATGGCTTCTTCAGCGACAAGTGTGCCCTTAATCACATCTTTTGTGCTTAGGCCGTATTCCTCAAGGCATTCCTGAACGAATTCCGTTGCGCTTCCGACGGAATCTTGTATTAATTTAAAAGTTGCCCTTTTATTCATCATCTGTCAGCTCTCAATTCATCTACATATAAATCCACACCCACGATCTGCATCGATCCGGCAAAAATGAAAAATGCGGAAGCCGTAGACAGCAATACACCATAACCGGCTTCACTCATAAGAATACCGAAAGCAATGCCGATAAACAGATAAGTGAAGAAAATCGGTACAGTGTTTTTAATTGCGAATCTAAATTCTTTCATAAAAAAAGTATAGCAAAAATGAACGACATATCATATGCGATAATACATGCGCACTATAAGAATGATGAATATACGATTCCAAACAGAGATAACTTTTTCCTGCCAGTCCCTCCAACATCAAGATAACAAACAACTTTTTGTGAGAACTATAAAAGCACCTGTAGATAAAAACCAAAAGGTTCATATCGTGCAGGTGCTTCATTTTGGTGGAGCCGGCGAGAGTCGAACTCGCGTCCAAGAGTACTTCCGGAAGACTTTCTCCGAGCGCAGCCGCTTGCTGTGATTTCGCGCGCCTATCGCCAATACGGCAAACTCAAGGCCACGCTATCCCGTAGATACTCATGCGCTACCGGGAGCTCACGCATAAGGTCCCTGCATGGTCGACGCCGGATTCTCAGGCTGCAGGTGACCTGAGGCCGACGCGCGGGGCTGAACTATGCAGCCAGTGCGAAGTTGTTGTTTGTTTTAGCGTTTCTTTTTAACGGGTACTTTTTACGTGGATCACCACCACGGCTCGCTTATCTTCGTTCCACACACCTGTCGAAACCATTACGGCCCCAAGTTGATATGAGTTTCGACGCGCGGGGCTGAACTATGCAGCCAGTGCGAATTTGCCGTCGAAACCATTACTTATAAAAGTGTGAAAAGACGGCAGGTTTCCCTGCCGCCATAATTATATTCCTTTACCGATTTCTGTCAATAAACCGTCGGTTTACTTCTCCACATCGTAAATGAGAGCCATAAACTCCAGGTCTTCGCTTCCGTTATTCGCTATGGAGTGTCCGCAGCCTTCCTCGATGATGCAGCAATCGCCTTTATGCACGAGTTGAACGCTGCCGTCACTGTCCGTGAACGTTCCCTCTCCTGCAAGGATATAATACGGTTCGGTCTCACCTTCGTGGACGTGCCAGCCTATCGATGTTCCCGGCGGGAGCACAAATCTAGCGTACAGTCTGCCGTGATCAGAAAACTCTTCCTTGCTGATTACGTTATAGCACATTACAGTGCCGACTCCGCCCTGAACTTCATGCCTTTCCTGTGCGATTTCTTTTCTTACCATTCTGGGACACTTCCTTTCTTTATTATCTGTATGCCGCTGCGAGTTCCTCTGCCATGGCCTCAATCTGAGCCTCGTTCTCTGCACTTACGCCGGAGAGAATGCTCACTTCGTTCTCGAGGCAAGTCATATTCTTGCAGCCCTCAAGCATGCCCTTCATAACCCTCATGGCCTGCGGTGCCCACGAACCGTTCTCGATAAATCCCATTCTCTTGTTCTGGAAATTCCTCTCGGTCAGCGAATTGATGAACTCCTTCATGAACGGGAATATGTCGTTGTTGAATGTCGTCGTGGCAAACACGATAGTATCGTATCTGAACGCATCCTCGACCGCCTCTGCGATATCATCTCTTGCGAGGTCTGTAACAGCAACCTTAGGCACGCCCTTTTCCTCGAGCTTGGCAGCAAGCATCTCAACGGCTTTCTTGGTATTGCCGTATACGGATGTGTATGCAATTACAACGCCCTTAGTCTCTGCTCCGTAAGTTGTCCATGTGTTGTAAAGATTGAGATAATATCCGAGGTCTTCCTTGAGCACAGGTCCGTGAAGCGGGCAGATGGTCTGAATGTCCAAGCCTGCTGCTTTCTTAAGAACAGCCTGAGCCTGCATTCCGTATTTGCCTACGATACCGAAATAGTAGCGTCTGGCTTCGCAAGCCCAGTCATCATCTTCTGCTCCGGTCTCGCCGCACACATCAAGAGCACCGAACTTACCGAAAGCGTCAGCAGAGAAGAGAACCTTGTCCTTCTCATCGTATGTCATAATGACCTCTGGCCAGTGAACCATAGGAGCTGCCACGAAGCAAAGAGTGTGAGTTCCGAGTTCAAGCTTATCTCCCTCTTTTACCTCAACCCTTCTGCCCTCGAAGCACTCTCCGAAAAAGTTGTTCATCATCGTGAACGCCTTGGCAGAAGACACTACCTTTGCGCCCTTGAACTCGTTCATGAAAGCGATGAGGCTTCCGGAGTGATCCGGTTCCATGTGCTGAACCACGATGTAGTCAGGTTCTTTGCCGCCGAGCTCTTTCTTGATGTTGGCAAACCACTGCTCGGTAAAGTTTCCGTCTACCGAATCCATGATTGCAATCTTCTCATCGCAGATTGCGTATGAATTGTATGCCATACCTTCCGGAACTATATAGTGTCCCTCGAAAAGGTCGATGTCGTGGTCGTTGACGCCTACGTATTTGATATCTTTTGTAATTTCCATTATCTTATGTTATCTCCTCAAATTATCAGTTAATGTACGTATGTTTATTTGCATTTGCAGATTTGCGCAAACATTTTATCATAGCGCCCGAGCTTGGGCAATGATATACTAAATGCAATCACAGCAAAAACGGAGGTGCAAAATGGAACTTATGACTTTACCTTTTACACAGGAACTTATGAACGGTCAGGGTAAGCCGAAAAAAGTAACTTTCAGGCGCGCCGTGCCCGAAGACATCGATGCAGTCATGGCAATTCAACAGCATATTATGGATGCGCTGCCTGATAAAGATCTGTATGCACCTTTCTCAAGAGAGGAATCCGAGGGCCAGCTCGAGCACGACATCTGCTATATGGCAGAGTGCGATGGTGAAATCGCGGGCTACTCGGTTCTGATTCCAAATGATCCGGACAATCCGGAGAATTACGGAAAACTCTTCAACTATGACAGAGACCGTCTCGCCGTGACCTGCTCGCTGGATCTCACAATGGTAGAGCCGAAGTTCAGAGGCCTCGGCATTCAGCGCATTTTCAACAAACTGCGCCTAGGCCAAGCCATAGAGATGGGAGCCAAGGAAGCGCTTACGACTATTTCGCCTGACAATCCGTACAGCTACAGGAACTTCCTCGTTCTCAACTTCGAGATACTCGAAACGCGCGAGATGTACGGCGGCAAGCAGCGCTACATACTCCACAAATATCTGTAAGACCAATAAATAAGTCACGTGTTCTGCATGAGCACGTGACTCTTTTTTATCTGATGACGGATAGAAATACCGGTTTGCCTTCGGAGTTTATCGCTCCGACTTCGATCCCATCATCGGTCTTACGACTCTTGTATGTAAGTGTTTCGCCTTCGTAGGTCTGATGAATGAAGTTGAGTTCCATTTCTTTTATATTCATCGCCTCTATCTCCTCGACAGAGAAGCATCCCAGCATAGCTCGCACGTAATTGACATTGTTGAAATGGCCGCCGAGGTCTATATCCACCGATCTTACAGTGTATTCACCTATGGTCTCGGCCTCATCGAAGTTCTTGTTTATTCTCGCAAAAGGTCTGTCGTCCGGAGGCGCTACGTCGAACTCCACTTTAGGATATATCTCATCCATGTGAACGAACCTCATGGTGACCCTGCTGATTATGGCCCAAATGCTCCTGCCGTAAATCAGCTGCTCGTCGCCTGAAGTAAACGAAAAGTCCCTCTCGCAGCTTGCCCTGTCCGGTGCCTGTATCCAGGTGTTCAATTGAAGGGCATCCATTATACGCGGCAGCCCATCCACGTGAATTCTTATCTTTGTAATCACCCAGAAATAGTTGCGCGCGTCCATCCCGGCAGGTCCGATATCGAAGTTCTCCGCATGAAGTGTCGCAGTGTCTTCAAAGAGGTCGAGGGCGTCGACAAGCCTCAGCTTTTCATTTCTGTCGACCATGCTCGGCAATATTTTTATATCTCTTGTATATTTGCAGCCTATTTCAGCCATTATTGTTCCTCCTCAGCTTCAAGTTCATCCTGCAGTATGCCGTAGAATTCCGGTTTATCTTTAGGGAGTATGACCGGTTTGCCTTCTCTTGTGATGAAACCGTGCTCCGACGCACCTCTTGCTCTTATCTCACCGCTTTCGAGATCCGTTATCTCGTAATCGAAGGAGCATTTGACCTTGGTCAACGAAGCAGGTCTGACTGCAATCCTGATCTTGTCTCCGAATTTGATTGCTTGTATGAACTTGCAGGAAATAGAAAGCACCGGACTTATAATGTCCTCGCGCTCCAGCCTCTCATACGGGTAACCCATCTGCTCCATATATGAAACTCTGGCTTCCTCAAAGTATCTCGCATAGTTTGAGTGGTGAACTATACCCATCTGATCCGTCTCATAATAATTAACTTTTCTGTCGTAATATCTCATATCCCTATTCCTTTTCCAATATAAGGTGCCTGACCGCTCCGACCATTCCTGCGTCGTTGCCGAGCTCCGCTCTTTTTATGACGAGTTTTTCGGCAAAGTCCGGAATAATCAGTTCTTTTATCTTTCTTCCCACCGGCTTGATGACGAGCTCTTCCTGTGCGGAAACTCCCCCGCCTATGAGTATGACTTCCGGGTTGAAGATGTGGGTAAGGCTTGCTATGCCGTATGCAACTTCGTCCGTCCATCTGTCGACGAGGCCAAGCGCCTCTTCATCTCCCGCGTTTGCGTCTCCGAATATATGTCGACCGGTGTACCAGTTGTCCCTGAGGGCCATGCCCTCCTTGACAAGAGCCGATGTGGCCGCATATTTCTCGAAGCAGCCTCTGCCTCCGCAGGAACACTTCCTGCCGCCGGCGTGAACCATAACATGTCCTATCTCACCGGCATAGCCCATCGCACCTTCGATGAGTTTGCCGCGGGATATGATGCCCCCGCCGACTCCAGTGCCGAGGACTACGCAAAGAACATCAGCGTGTCCTCTGGCAGCGCCTATCCAGGCCTCTGCCAAAGCGACGCAGTTGCCGTCGTTTGCAAGAGAGACGGGAAGCCCGAACTCGCCGTCCAAAATCTCACATACTTTTGTACCGCTCCAGTTCGGTACATTGCCGCCGAGTTTTGCGACTTTGCCCTCTCTGGTGTTGATAGCTCCGGGCGCGGCAACTCCGATTCCGGCAAGGCTCCCGATATCTGTACCGTTTGTGTCGCAGATTTCTCTGATGCTTCTGGTGACGGTCTCCATGACCGTCTCCTTCATGGCGCTGCGATCGATTTCGGTCTCGCACCTAGACAAGACTTCTCCGTTTTCATCCACGAGGCCTGCCTTAACAGCCGTGCCGCCTATATCAATTCCTATATACTTTTTCAATATCATAGTTTTACTCTTTTATTGATATACCTCCCACCACCTGTAAAAGTGGGGACTCGCTCAAAATATTTAAACAGATACTATTGGTAATAATCCAAATAAAATTATAGCACAGCAATCGCATAGTGCTATAATACATAAGTAGATGAGGGGTGTTACCCTGTATATATGGGGCGTTAGCTCAGCTGGGAGAGCGCAAGGTTCGCAATCTTGAGGCCAGGGGTTCGATCCCCCTACGCTCCACCACGAAAACCGTTGAAATTTCAACGGTTTTTTATTGCGCGTGGTGGTTAGATAGTGGTTAGATGTGATTAGATGGGTCGGAAAGCCTGTCATGCCAAGGATTTGGCTATCTGACTATACCGTTCCTCATCGGTTGTAAGATCGTAGCAGTAGCACTGCTGTGTAGTACGCAAATCCTTATGGCCTAATTGCTTTTGAATAATAAGATCATCTACTCCGTTCGCATGCATCATTGATGCCACGGTCTTTCTGGTCTTGTGGATACTCCTCCTCCTTATGCCAAGCTCATCACAGAAGTTATTGATGGCCTTTCCAATGCTTGAATAAAAGCTATCAAGTTTTTCATTAACACTGAATATAAATCCATCTGTCGGCAGTCCGAGTCTTTCTCTTTCAGTCCTGACCAGTTCGATAATCTCAAGAGCAGCAGGAACAATATATACATTTCTCCATCCTGCTCCATCCTTCAGCTTTCCTTTTAGACACTTCATATCGTGGCTGTATGAATCGCTGAGAATAAGTTGTTTATCATACATATCTTCAAATCTCAGAGCCGTTACCTCGCCACGCCTGAGTCCTGTGTACAAGAGAAAAGCAATTGCCAAAGGCGTGAAAATCTGGACCTTATATCTATTTTGTTTGTATTGCTCAAATGCATATTTGACAAGAACCTCTCGTTCTTCCGAAGTGAACACTTCTGTTTCGGAAGGTTTTTTTACTTCGGGTTTTAGAACTGACCTCTTGCGGATCCTTACCCTGTTATATGGATTCTTCTCAATTATTTCACGCTCTTCTGCGTATGACATCAGTTGCCTGAAAACTGAAGAGAAGTTGTTATACTGATGTGCATTCATGTCTTTCTCACGAATCTTGTTCAGCATCCATCTCTCAATTTCTTCCTTGGTAAGACTCACTATGGGTTTCTTTGTTATGTCCTCGCCCTCATACAGGGTTCTCCACGTAGTTTTATCTCTCTTTACAGTGGATTCTGTAACGTGAATTCTTTTCTCTTCCTGCCAGTCCGGGAATAACATCTCCAAGGTCATCTCCATCTTCTCGCGCATCTCTTCTTCACCAATATAGAATTCATATAGCAATTTTATCAATGCATCATATGACTCGCGAGATACGAGCTTTCTTCCTTTAGGTTTGTCTGCATCCGGCAAATACGTTCTCCAGCGTCCATCATCTCCTTTCCAAATGGTATGTGAATGACATCCAGTTACATAATTAAGCATTTTTTTATTCATGGCTTCATGCACGCCATCTGAGTCAACCATACCATTTTCAATCAATGCGGACAATATTTCGCCTTCAGAAAAAGATGCCGGATTCGGCATCTTCTGCTGCAGTAATTCTTTTTCTGCCAAATCGGCACCTCCTTTCTTTTTTAACTAAAAACGGAGGCGATACTGCCTCCGTCATGTACCAGTCTTTATCGGACAGCTTAGACTGTTTTTTATTTTTACTTATCCGTTTCTCTTCTGCGTCTGTATCCCATCGCTCCGAGAGCTCCGCCTGATGCGAGCATCAGAGCCAGTATCCCTGGGATGTTGTTTGGGTCTCCGGTCTTGGCGCCACCCTTCGAAGAGCTGCTTCCATTGCCGTTATCTCCGGTGTCAGAATCATCCGCGTTGTCGGGCTTGTCCGGATCTGGCTCAGGGATTTTGGTATCCTTGTAGGCCAGAGCGTATGTCGAGAACTTGCTCGAGCTGAACCCTACTTTTACTTTAGAGGTATTCGCGAGCATGCTCGCAATGCCGTCGTGGGCTCTTCCCAGATAGAATTCACGCGTATATCCGGATGGCGCTTCCTTCTGCGCATCAGGAACCTCAACGCTCATGCTCAGTTCATCTATAGTGTCATGGACCTGAACTGCAGCGTTGTTTCCAATCTTCTTCCAGACTGTGATATCGTACCAGGATATGTCCGTGGCGCCTTCAGTTCTGAACAAACCGCCGAGAAGAGAACTGTCAGTAGATTCTACCTCGCTCTCCTGCTGCTCCTTGAAGATCATATATACAAGGACATTCTCGCCTTCATTGTATCTGGCCATATCCTCTTGTGTGAGGAATCCCTTTGCCATACTGATATTGAGGTTGTCCACTGTCAGGGTTGAAGTGTTGTTTTCTATATCGACAAATACTTCAAAATCACCCTTGCCCTCGGTTCCCTCTTCCTTATCTTCGTTGGACTTGTTGTTGTAAATCATCCAGCTCGTCTCGATGCATCCGGTGTAGTTGCCCTTGCCCTCAGCTGTGATGACGTGGGTCCCGAGTTCAGAAGATTTCACATCTCCGCTAAGAGTGTAGTCCTCGCCTTCGACCATCTGTTTAGGCTGATTCTCCTCCGTGATATCCGCATCCGTCATCGTGACCTCAGGGCCCTTCTCTGTGCCATCATGCTTGAATGTATCGCTGTCAAGGCTGATCATGGACTGAGTCAGCTCTTTAGGTGCGATAGTAAAGTCGCATGTCACATTCTCAGGCAATTTGTAGTTAGAATTGTTAAGTGATTTTGCTGTAGCAGTATACTTATCCTCTCCGCTCTTGGCGTTAGCGTCTGTCTGCTCGCCCTCTACAGTCACTGTGCATACATCGCCTTCTTCAAGATTTGTAACTCTCGCTTTTGGCTTCTGATCTTTGCCGTTGTATGTGAATTCTGTGTCTGTCCATTCAAGCTCTGCTTCTTTCTGGGTGATATCTCCCTCAGTTGTCGCCTGATGGCCTGACCCAGCGAGAACGTAGTTATCTTTTTCATCTCCTGTCAGCTCAAACCCGTAGAGCGTGACCTCCTTGCCTGTTCCGACGTCTTTGGTCTCAAAGGTTCCCTTCGCAGTTATTGCGAGGTCATCGTCTCCTACCTTTCCTGTCAGTACAGCCTTGCTGGTATCAAGCGGCGCTGTTGTCTTACCGTCATATATCTTTCCAGGCGACGTTATACCGCTGCTGACGGTGATCGTTTTCTGCGTAATGTCTGCAGTCGCTGTAGTCTGGCTGTCATCTTTGATTGAATAGTTGCCCTTGTCGGCTCCATCCAGTTCGCCGAGCGTCAGATTAACGGTCTTGTCCTCACCTACGCTGGCATCCTCGAATGCACCCGTGGCTGTAATGCTCAGTTTGTCTTCTCCAACGATGCCGCCAAAGACAGCATTGCTGGCGTCCACTGTTGCATTCGTAGTGCCGTCATAATCCTTGTCTGCTGCAGTGATGCCGCTCACCGTGACCGGTTTAGCCGTGATATCCGCTGTCAAATCTATTCCCGACGTCACTTCATAATTGCCGGCGGCATCGCCCTTGAGCGTGACAGTCACCTTGATAGGCTTATCTGTTCCGACATTCTTTGCATTATTACCTGTATATACTCCTGTGATCGTATCGATCTGGACATCGTCCTGTCCCACAATACCGCTAAGAGCCTTACTGTCGGTATTCAGATTCGCTGTCGTGTTGCCGTCATAAACTTTGTCTTTGGCGGTTACTCCCATGAGGGTGAGCGTCTTCTTGTTGATTGTAAAACTCGTTGTGTTGTCGCTCGGGAGCGTGTAGTTGCTGTTGCTGAGCGACTCTGCCGTTGCCATATATGAGCCCGCCTCTTTCTGCTTGCCGGTAACGGTGACATCACAAGTGTCGCCGGACGCAAGATTCGACACGCTTGCTGCCGGTGCGTGATTCTGTCCGTCGTAGTCAAAGCTCGTGCCGCTCCACGAAAGGTTCGCTTCTCTTGGTGAGATTGTGAAGGTTTGCGTGGCTGTTTCCCCCTCTACTGAGACGCTTGCCCGGTAATCACCGGCGTCTTTGGGGGCGGTAGTTGACTCTTGATATGTGGTGCCATTGATCCCCACATAAGAAATGCTGCCCGGCTCTGTCAGCCCATTTTCCGTGGTCCAGTTGGCATCCGTGCTCAGAGTGGCTTCTTTCCCGCTACCATCATATGTCCCTCCCGATGCGGTAAGAGACCTGGATATGCCATCTGATTGCGCGCCACTAATCGGGCAAGTTCCGGAGCCGGTACACTTTGCGATTAGTTTGTTGCCATCTTTAGAATATTCCCAAGTGTGGGTGTGGGCCTCTACCAGCGTGGTAGAATAAGTTACAACAACTCCATAGCTACCATTTATCGTTACGTCTTCACCATCAGTAACAATTTGTCGCCCTCTAAAACCAGAATAACTGCCTTGACTTGGAATATAAATCTCGAAGGATAAATAAGTCGGAACCGATGCTGTTGAAAATTGAGCTGTAACTTTTTCTTTGGTGTTTAAAAGCTCGGTAGAAGACCACTTATCGTCATGTTGAACAGATATATATCGGAGAGTGCCGGGGGATCCATTAATCTTGACTTCCACTGTGACTGTATAAGTATACGTTGTCTCCGCATGTGCCGGTTGCGGTGCCGCTACGCCGATGGCACCAAAAAACATGGTGGCCATGAGCACTATCGTCAGTATGCTTCCCGTTATCTTCTTTAACATCTTCTTCACTCCCGTTTTCTGAATGACCGCAACAAAAAAGTCTTTACCTCGGCTCAGAGCCGGATAAAGACATATACGAAATCCGCACACCAAAAGTGCGTGTTATTACCTGATTGATTGATTGATTGATTGATTGATTGATTGATTGAGCATCGCGCACTCCTTATGCATTGTCAAGTTTCTTTTCAATACATACACACTCATTATATCGCTTTTTTCACCGTAATTAAAGGATAACTAACTATTTTGTTCGAATTATCGACGCCTATTGCAGTGCTATTGTTAGAAGCTCTCATCCAGCATGGCTATAGGCAGAGCAGCTTCAACTTCATCATTGAAACAATTACTCGGTTATGATACTACAAGAACGGTTACAGAAATGTACCGCCCCTTTCGGGGCCGGAAAGATAGCAGCTTATCTTTCCATATCTCGTTCCTTAAGTTTTCTGTTTCTATCATATTCTTCTGCACGTATCTTGGCATCCGTTCTGGCTTTTTCCAACCTATCCCGAATGGATACCATCTTCTCCTGTCTGCGTTCCGGGGTAAGTGTCTCACCTTCGGGTACGAGTTCAGGCAGAAGTTCTGTTATATATGAGCTTACTTCCTTAAGCATTCTCGCTTCTTCCTGTCTCGGTTCCAATATATCTTCCAGCTTATAAAGATCCGCATACAAGGAATTCAGTTCAGAAATAAACTCCTCTCGCCTGTAGTCTTGATCCGGCAGATTCTTTCTCATATATTTGTCGGCAGCCTTCCACGCTTCAAGTTCATCCTCATGTGCCTTGGCAAACCTTTCTTTCTTACCCTTCCAGTGGATTTTCATATATTCGTCGTGAACAGGTGTAAGAGTTTCTCGTAGGTCTCCATGTTCAATGAGACTTTCTACCGAGTTAATCTGACTTCTTATCTTCCTGATTTCTTCTCTCTCTGGGAAACCATCTTTGCTTATAGCATCAAGCCTTTCCTCGAAATCTTCAAAGGTCAGAATGCTGTTATCTCTTACGAAATCGATAACTGCTTCAAATCTTTCCGCCTCTCCTACCGTGGTATACATTCTTCCGTTTTGGTCGGTGATGCTGTCCTGAAAACTCAGGATAAGAAGATCGGCAATAGGAATCTCCTTTGGCTGTATCTCAACCTCTGTGATTGCAGTCTTGATATCTCTGAGCCAGTATATGAGTTCCTTGATTGCTCTTACCAGTGCAGCAATAAGTTCGTTAATCTTCTCAATGTCCCTGTTGATATTACCAATATGAGTCCTGATGCCTCTTCTCTCCATTGCGGTAACAGCCGGTCCCATGTGAAGCTTTGGGATCTGATCTATCCCCTGTCTCTCATAAGACATCATGCTGATTCTTGTATCTAGTCCGGCTGCTTCAAGATATTTATTCTGCGTAACTTCCCACGCATGTCGCCAGACTTCGGCATTGCCTCTGGCATTCCAGTCTACTGTCGGCACCTTACGAAACTTCCATTTGCCCTTGGCATCTTTGATTCGGTTTCCGTTTTCATCGAGTATATATTCTCTATGCGCTTTCTCCATCCATCTTCCCTGCTCGTCCATAGGTCTTATGGTAAGCATGACGTGAGCATGGGGATTATGACCGGGCGGGTCAGGATCATGAATAGCGAGATCTGCAATCATTCCTTTTGAGACAAATTGCTCCATGCAGTGTTCTTTAATCATCATGATACTTTGTTCCAAAGGCAGCTCTATGGGAAGGGCAATTTCCAATCTTCTTGCTAGTTGCGAGTTCCAGTTGTTCTCTGCAGCTTCTACCGCATTCCACAAAGTACCTCTGTCTGTATATTCACGAGGAGCATTATCCGGCAGCATTATTTCTGTATGAACTATGCCACGTTTTTCTGCATAGTCTTTGGTGCGATTACTGCGTTCGTCGAATAAGCGATCGCCTGACTGATAAGCAGCCTGTGCAACAGCAGAATGATTCTTTCTTCTGGTGCTTATCTTTATTTTGTAATGAGGGCATGGCATAAAATCACCTCCTTTGAAAATGCCCGAATGAAAAAAAGACCGTTTGCAGAATGCTAACGGTCAGCCTTGGGGTAGCAGGCGGAGCCTGCGCAGGGGAGCGGCAGCGTCCCCTGCGACGGAAGGCAATACATGGTTTTGCCTGGAGTCAGCCCCTCCGGCCAGGAGCCCTCGGAGAGCGCAATTAGCACGCCCGCGTAGGGGTGTGTATAATTGCGCCCTTTCACAGAAAGGGACTTATGCTGTCTCTGTGCGCTCAGTCTGCTTTGCAGTTTGAAGCATCTGCTTCACTTGCGGATTCTGAAACAGCGTCTTCAGAATCGTCTCAACCTGTTCGTCCTTATACTCTTCCGGTGGCAGATACTGTTCCAGCATTGCACCATGAGTACAGAGACGATGTGTGCGTTCCTTTCGGATTTGTTCCTGGGTTACTTGCTTCAGTGCTTTAAGCTTTTGAGCCTTGATTTGTAGCTCTTGCTCTAGCTTTTCCTGCTCTGCCTGCAGTTCCTCTATCGTCTTTTTCTTAGGCATATTTCTCACCCCCTTTCGTTTTTTTGCAAAGAAATAGCCCCGATCTCTCGGGGCGGAAATGTCTAAATCACCAAGTCATTCACTAAGTCATTCACTAAGTCATTCACTAAGTGAATAATACTTTTGATCTTGGCTATTAGGTTTGTCAGGCACAGTCATAAACAACTTGTTGGCTTCAATAAGAGGCGTTATGAACTTCCTCCTAAAATATCCGCTGTCTTTGTATCCAAAGTATTTCGCAATCTCAGCATTTGATTTTGCTTCTCTACAGAAATCGACAAGCGCTTCTTCTGTAACTTGTGTAGTCACGTGTTCACTGACTTGTTCCTTCGCTTGTGAACTGACTTGTTCACTGTAATTCAGATTCCAAAGAGTAAGCCTGAAATCACCGGTATCGGAATAGAACTCCGGCTTGTACTTATCTTCATATTTATCCTGTGCCTGGTAGTCATCGAGAATTTTCTTAAAGCCACTGCCTCTACGTTCCATATAGTTCATTCTGCCAAACATATCAGCAACCACCGGGTTTCTCGCTTTAGATGGCACGCGTCGTGGATCCCTATCTTGAATTGGCTTTCCTTCAATCATTCCACCCGGATTGGTTATCTCAACGCGGTCGTCATACATATCAATATGCACTTCTGCGCCAAGCTGCAAATAATCTCTGTGAATTAATGCATTTATGAGAGCTTCTTCAATAGCTTTTTCCGGATAGTCAGGTAATGTAATTCTTCCACCGACTGCTTTGCGCCATCCCACACGAGAATTCTTCTTAATAAAGTCTTTGCCAAAATCAAGAAGCTGGATAAGACCGTCTCTGAAATTCTCGCTATCCAGAGCATCTTGAGTCTTGTCGTTCATATCAATCCCATTCCAACGAGTAGCAAAGATACGAGAGTGATAGACCTTTCCGCCATCTGCAAACAGCGCGCCTGCATTTGTTAACTGACCATCAGGCGTCTTCAATCCAAAACTCTCAAAGTCTGTTTTATTATCGAACTTCTTATCAGTTTTCTGAAGATAACGCTGTTTCAGTGCTTTGAACGTTACCTTCTTAGGATCAACATCAGATATGAGCGCATCATATGTTAGTCCGCTCTCTTTCAAAAGCAGTGAGCTCAGCTCAAACCCTGTAAGCTCTTTCTTTACGCTGCCAGTTCGATAGAAATAATGCCCATGATAATTAATTAAATGCGACGATTTTCGTGTGAAAATCTCAATATAGGGTTTCTTTTCGTGATATTTGAGATTTACATCACAGGTAATAGCAAGCCCATTTGTAATGCTATTTGGAATATCTTCAAGAAGTCTCTTCGTGTTCTCCAGATCAATAACATTACCATCATCATCAATGCCAATATAAAGATTGCCACCCTGTGCATTAGCATAGCCACATATCCATTCAAGATACTCCTTGCGCCATGATGATTTCCATTCATTAACCTGGTTCTCAGATTCTTTCAATATTTCTTTTATGTCGGTGTTTTTCATAAAATCGTCCGCCTTCTTGATTATTCTTACATTTCGTATTATACCCTAACACCCTACCTCTATAAACAGCCTTCTCTATCTCGCATTCTTATATTAGGCACTTTTACATTTTACAGTGTCACTAAAATGTCCCTGTAAATGTCTCTGTAAAACATATGTAGGTTGCTCTGTAAATGCATAAGGTCTCTTTCGACGACCGCCCCAACTTGATGTGAAAAATTTGCACTTCAAGTTTTCGAATTCTTCAGCAGTCAACTATATTAACACAGCAACATGAGTCTTGGTATATTTCTTAGCTTGGATATGTTTTTCTCCGGAAGGAAATCCGTCCTCAAGTTGTGGACGGATTGCATATTGAAAGAATATACAGTCTCTGAATGTCTGATTGATTCCCAATTCTGATTCGTAGATGTGAAGAACTGTTTGAATTGCGTTCTCCTGCAATGTGTTTTGGGTAGACTATCCCCTTGAAAGTGCTTTCTCCCATTTGGGTATAAGGATTCCTTGAAAGATTTGTGAATCCATGTAACGGGATTGATTATACAATCCCGTGATAGTACCCCTCTTAAACTCATTATAGGACCAGGTTGCTGGTTAAAGCTTGATATTACATGCCCTTATCTAGTAAATGAGGGTTCCTGGTTCGCAATCCTATTTGTTCTCAACACCCCGGATCCGTCGGGAATCAATCAGGGGCAAGTAGGCTCTCCTCGCTCATGGGATTTTAACCCCTGCAGGGTTCTCCTGCAGCCGCCCCCATTGCGTGATCCTGCATTTGCAGGGCTGTGGCTGGACGGAAGTATCATTGTCCCCATAGATGGTCATCGCACAATGACAGGTGCCGCCTGCCTTTTGGATCCATCTGTTATCGCTCGTTCTGATGAGAAGTCTTCGCGCAGTGGTCTCGCATGCTCACGGTGGTTAGCCGCATATCCATGGGAAAGTTCCTGATGACTGTATATTCAATTATATCAACTATCTTGTGGATTAGTCGAACTCCTGTTCTTTTAGGAAGTATTGTAGAATACACTATGGGAAAATGCTTGTCAAGACTTTTTTGAAAATTTGTTCGATTTTTTTGATGGGATTATAAAATGATTTGAATATCTGCTATAATAACGCTGCGTGATTAATTAATAGTAATTGATTAGCGTAGGGGACAAAAGTGATTAGATGGTGGTTAGATTTAAAAAGTGATGGCGTGCGACCTCCTTTCTTTTCAACGGTTTCACGATTAGCGTGCAGGTTCGATCCCCCTACGCTCCACCATTCGTATATTCCGATTTTAAATTGCCTTTGAAAGCTATATTGCTTTTGTTTCTTTTTCAAGAAAAGCTGCTGTGTCCTTGTCGAGCAGTGGGGTGAGCGTTTCTCTTACCCATTTGTGATATGAGTTTATCCACTCAATTTCATCTTCTGTCAGGAGATCTTTATTGATTGCATCCCTTTCATACGGGGCGCACGTGAGCGCTTCGTTTTTGATGCCGCCTGTGCCGTCATCTTTAAAGCAAATCAGGTTTTCTATTCTGATACCGTATTTGCCCTCTTTATAAACGCCCGGCTCATCCGACATTATCATTCCGGACCTGATCCATGCGTCGAGTTCATTCGTGGGCCTGATGACAGCCGCATTTTCGTGTACGCTGAGCACATGTCCCACTCCGTGGGATACTCCATGGTTGAAATCGAGGCCTGCATCTTTAAGTGGCTTTCTTACCATTTCGTCTACTGTCCTGCCGCTCATGCCCTCTTCATATCTCATTCGCGCATATGCTATATGAGATTTAAGCACGTATGTATAGTCATCCTTCATTTCCTGAGTCAGAGGACCAAGTGCTATAGTCCTCGTTATATCAGTAGTGCCGTCTATGTAGTGAGCACCTGAATCTACGAGCAGGAAACCCTCCGGCTTTAATATCTCTTCTTTTCCCGGCACTGCCTCGTAGTGGACTATCGCGCCGTTTGCGGCGTAGCCTGCAATTGTAGGAAATGAGAGTTCTATAAATCCGTCCTGCTCTTTCCGCATTTTTTCGAGATAATTCGCAGCGCTGATTTCTGTATGGGATGCGCCGTTTCTCATCTCGGATTTCAGCCAAGCGATAAACTTCGTTACTGCTGCTCCGTCCCTGATATGTGCTTCTTTGCTGCATCTTATTTCGACGTCATTCTTTATCATCTTGACGTCCTCGACTGCCGAATCGCTCTCGAGGAACATGGCATGCTGCGGCATGGAAAGATACATCGAGTATGTAAGCGCATTATCCGTCATGAAATATCCGTCTTCGCTGACATCTGCAGCGCCGACATCTGCATATACATCATCGTATTGCTTGATATTTATTCTTTCCTGTGTCCCTATGCTTTTCCTTATGAGTTCCTCCGCTCCGGATTCTATAGCTGCATCCGTCAGATACACATTGATGCAGTCAGGACATATCAGTACGTATGCGTAGAACAGCGGAGTGTATGCTATATCTGAGCCTCTCATATTCAACAGCCAGGCTATTCCGCCGAGATCGGAAAGAAGCAAGTACTCCGCCTCTTCATCTTTCATAACATCTCGCACGTTTTTTATTTTTTCGGATGCGGTGACTCCGGCGGACTCAATCGGGAGCTGCCAAAGCCCATGGGTATCGAACTTTGGTCTGTCCTTCCATATCATGCCTACTAAATCTTCGTCCCATTTAATGCGGATACGCTCAAAGAAGTCGATGTCATCTTCATTTTTGCCATCGACTTTCGTGTGTTTTGCCCCTACAACGGAGAGCGCACTTTCCAGATCGAAGCCGAAGTCATCTTTTACCACGCGGCCGTCGAAGCCTATGACGAAGTTGCTCTCGTGAGATGCTAGATATTCATCTGCGAGAGCTGCGACAAACTCGATAACAGTAGGCACACCTTCTTCTCTTTGTTTCATGAGTTTGATGCCTGTGCCTGCCAGTTGCTGCTCGGCCTGCAGGAAATACCTTCCGTCTGTCCAGAGGTATGCAGCGTCTTCTGTGACGAGCATCTCGCCGGCAGAGCCGTCAAATCCGCTAATGAATTCGCGGCATCTGAAATGCGAATGCACGTACTCGGATCCGTGAAAATCAGAAGAAGGGATGTAATAAGCATCCATCCCTTCCTCGTACATCTTCTTTTGCAGTTCAATTACTTCTTTTTTCATCTTAAAGAATCTTAGTCCATCTTCAGCAGATCCGGAATCGTCGCCTCGAAGTCGACTCCGTACCATGGTTTCTTAGGATTGTTCATGGTAACTTCGATGGTATGAGCTGTGTAGTCAGCTGCTATTCTCATGGCATCCTTCCAGGATTTGCCCTTCATGATTTCGCCTATGACCGTGCTTGAGAACAGGTCTCCGGTGCCGTGGAACATAGCTCCGATCTTATCATTCTGATAGCAATAGATCTCATCGTTTTTCTTATCATATCCCATAACTCCGGTTTTACCTTCGGAAAGGGAAACTCCCGTAAGCACACTTATCTGTGCGCCGAGCTTTGTGAGTCTTTCGAGCATTTCTTTGATATAGCTCTCATCGTATTCTTCTTTATATTCCATGCCGGTCATGATGCTGGCCTCAGTGATGTTCGGCACGATGATGTCCGCGCATGCACAGAGCTCTGCGTTTTTCATCGCATAGTCCATATCAAAAGCCGGATAGAGTTTGCCGTTGTCTGCCATAACAGGATCTACAAATACGATGGTGTCATCTCCTCTTTTAAATGTCTTGAAGAGTTCCTTCATCATGTCGATCTGTTCGATGGTTCCGAGGTAACCGGTGTAGATTGCATCGAACTCTACGCCCTCCTCGACCCATTTCTCGCATATAGGCTCAATCTGATCTGCCAAGTCCTTGACCGTGAAGCTCTTAAAAAGAGTATGGTTTGACAGTACAGCTGTCGGCAGGATTACCGTCTCCGTTCCGAGCGCGGATATCACCGGCAGTGCAATTGTAATCGAGCATTTCCCAAGGCAGGAAATATCCTGAATAGTAAGAATTCTTTTCATTTTTCACTCCTTCTTAGTCCCAATCGGATTTTTCAACCGCTGCGCGCGGCACCTCTACAATAATACAATTATTTGAAGTGCAAAACAAGAACTAGAAAACATATTCTTAAAATGCAACCCCTTTAATCTCGAGGCGAAATGTAATATACTATTTGCGGCTTGAAAAAGTGAAGTTTGAGGAAATGAAAAGGAAAGAATTATGAAGAATAAACATTACACAAGACTGGCGATACTTATGCTCGTGTGCACGATGATAGCAACAGCTCTCTTCTCCGCATGCAGCAAGGAAGAAGAAGACGAAGAACTTCCTCCTCCACCACCAAGCGATCCCCTGACAGGCGCTCTGGTCGAGGACGGATTTGACGAAGCTGCTCTCGGCAGACGTACGGTGGCATTCGTTGTGGAAAACGCACCGGACGCAAGACCACAGTGGGGCATGGACGATGAAAACTACTCACCTGATATCCTTCTCCAGGGAGAAGTAGAGGGTGGAATAACCAGAACTCTTTGGTTCTATTCCGACTACAATAAACTTCCGGAAGTGATAGGCCCTACGAGAAGTGCCCGTCCGCCTTTCATCAGATTCAGTAAGCTGTTTGACTCCGTATTCGTGCACTGGGGAATGAGCCATTCCAAGGGCGACTACGTCGGAGCCAATACCGTGTTCAGAAAAGAGAAAGTAGATCACATCAATCAGATGACTCTCGACGACAAGGAAGGTCTCTATGACAGAGATCATTCCCGTAACGTTTCTTCCGAGCACACCGGAATCATCCATACCGACAAGCTCGAAGCAACAATGAAAAACGAAGACATCAGGATGGAGCCTAAGGAATACAGCAAGCTCTACTTCTATGAGACTCCGCAGCCTGTTACAACAGACCCTGCTAAGAAAGTCAGCGTAACTTATTCGACACGTTCTGACTGGGAGACCACAGACTGGACCTATAACGAAGAAGACGAAATGTATCATACATCCAGCTTCGATAACGATTTCAAGAGAGACAATCTGCTCGTACTCTACGACGACACGGAATACATAACCAAGGCCAACTACGAAGGTGGTGGCGGCGGAAGCGTCACATACTGTGACTACCTCTTCAGCGGCGGCAGAGCTCAGCTCTTCACAAAGGGTTCCGTTAAAGAACTCCAGTGGCAGAGAAAAGCCGGTAAACTCATGCTTATGGATCCTGACGTAACCATGGAAGACATC
>CADAJM010000013.1 GCA_902788245.1 uncultured Eubacteriales bacterium
ACGGCGTTGCCGTAAGGACGAGAAGCTTGATCTTCGGAGGCAAGCTCCTCCGATAGAATTAATCAACTCACACACAAGAGCGTTGCATCAGCAGCGCTCTTTTTATGAAAGTGTGATTGTGATATAGTCACTTTTGGATTGACTCGCGGGGCGTATAATGCGGGTGAAAGAAAGATAAGGCATTCAGAAATCGGATGTCAGATCAAAGGAGGATACAGAAATGGTAGTTCAGCTTACACAGGACACTTATGAACAGGAAGTAATGAAGGCAGAGGGCACAGTGCTCGTAGATTTCTACGCAGACTGGTGCGGCCCATGCAAGATGCAGGGACCTATCGTAGATCAGCTCTCCGAAGAGAGGACAGATGTTAAGTTCTGCAAGCTCAATGTCGATGACGCTACACCAATCGCAATCGAGCTCGGAATCAGCAGCATCCCTACCATCATGGTAGTAAAGAACGGAGAGATCACATTTAAGCAGGCCGGTCTGATGCAGAAAGCACAGCTTGAGGCACTTCTGTAATAAGCTAATCAGCTAAAAGCTTTTCATATAACCACCACAGTAACTATATAACTACATTTGTAACAGGAAGGAGGATCTGACAGGATCCTCTCTTTCTTTTCGAATTGTCATTCTGAGCAGAGCGAAGAATCTTATGAATGACTGAATCGGTTCGATATGGTATTATTTTAGTGTTTTGAAAAGAACCGTATAATCACGGCCCGGCCGGATGAGAGGAGTTGCAAGATGCTTCTTATTAATAAGGAAGAAATTCAAAAAGTGTTTACGATGGCAGATGCCATCGAAGCGAATAAGGAATGCTATATGGCTATGAGTCGCGGCGAATTCGACATACCGCAGCGAGCCGTCATAAGCGGCAGCGACGGAAACTATCTCTTCATGCCGGCCTACAGCGAAAAGCTGGGTGCGGCCGGGATTAAGATTGTAAATATTATGCCGGGAAATCCGGAGCTCGGGCTCCCGGCATCCATCGGTCAGGTCCTCCTGATCGATGGGAAGACCGGCCGCGTCTCTGCGATGATGGACGGCACATATATAACTGCACTCAGGACTGCCGCCGCGAGCGGAGCTGCCTTCGACCTATTCGGAAAGCCCGACGCTGCCATAGGAGCCCTGATAGGAACCGGAAGCCAGGCCATGTGCCAGCTCGAGGCCATGCTCTCGGTGAGAAATCTGAGAGTAGTCAGAGTTGCGGCGAGGGACTTCGACAAGACCGCAGCTTTTGTCGAAGAGGCTAACGCTACGTTGAACAAATACGGCTCATCAATATTTGCAGTGGAAGATACCAATGCAGCCGTGGACGGAGCCGACCTCATAACCCTCGTTACGACATCGGCTGCTCCGGTATGCAGCGCAGAGTATTTCATGCCGGGCGCTGTCATAAGCGCAGTCGGAGCATATACATATGATATGCAGGAACTCGACCCTGCGGTATTCGATAAATGCAGCAAGATATATTTCGACTCGGAAGAAGCAGTGCTCTCCGAGTCAGGAGACATACTCCGCCCGCTGGATGCAGGCACGCTCACCAAAGAGCAGTTCACGGGAGATATAGGGGATTATCTGCTCGGCAGAATTCCGGGCAGGGAGTCTGCAGATGAGATAATAGTATTTGAGAATGTGGGAATAGGCGCGCTCGATCTCTACACCGCGCAGAAGGTGTTTGAAAAAGCGGCCGCTGCCGGAGTCGGCACCACATGGGAGTAGGATGGCATATATAAATGTAGAGGACCTCGTCCTGGATTTTTCCAAATATGATGATGACGGCAAACCGATGGAGCCTAATAGGGCGCTGGACGGTGTCAGTTTTAGTGTGGAGAAGGGAAGCTTCGTCGCAGTCGTGGGAATGAACGGTTCAGGTAAATCCACTCTCGCCAAATGCCTCAACGGACTTCTCCTGCCGACTTCAGGATCCGTCGAAATAAACGGAATGAAGACCTCAGACGAGTCGCATATCTGGGATATCAGGAGCAATATAGGAATGGTCTTCCAGAATCCGGACAACCAGCTCGTCTCCTCCATAGTCGAGGACGACGTCGCATTCGGACCCGAGAACCTCGGAGTCGATCCTGAAGAGATAAGAAAGAGGGTGGACGAGGCTCTTAAAAGAGTGGACATGTACGACTGCAAGGATAAGGCGGCCCACATGCTCTCCGGCGGACAGAAACAAAGAATTGCCATAGCAGGAGCCGTGGCCATGAGGCCGTCCTGCATAGTGTTCGATGAGCCGACTGCGATGCTCGACCCTGCGGGCCGCGCCAAAGTAATGGGCATCATCAAAGACTTAAATAAGGAAGGAATCACTGTCGTCCTCATCACGCATTTTATGGAGGAGGCCATGGAGGCTGATCGCATCATAGTAATGCAAAACGGACGGATAATAGGAGACAGGACGCCGGCCGAACTATTCGCAGATACTGAATTTGTACACGAGGCGGGTCTCGAGCTTCCGACAGTCATAGAGCTGAGAGATATGCTCGGCATGGATAAGAAGATAATGAGCGTAGAGGAGCTCGCAGAGAACATATAATGTCTATAGAGGTAAAGGATCTTAAATACATATACAGTCCGGATATGCCCGGAGAGACGACGGCTCTTGACGGCGTATCTTTTGATGTGACTGAGCCTTCCGTAATAGGCATCATCGGTCAAACGGGCTCGGGTAAGTCCACGCTTCTGCAGCACCTGAACGGGCTCATCAAACCGACGTCCGGAGAGATATATATAGACGGAGAATGCATCACGGGAGAAAAGAAGAACCTGACTGATGTGAGGAGGAAGATCGGATTGGTCTTCCAGTATCCCGAGTACCAGCTCTTCGAGGAGACCGTAGCCAAGGATGTGGCTTTCGGACCGAAGAACCTCGGGGCGGATGAAGAGGACATAGATAGAAGAGTCAGACATGCACTTGAGCTGGTCGGACTCGACTACGACGAGGTGGCGGAGATGTCTCCGTTCGAACTCTCGGGCGGAATGAAGAGGAGAGCCGCCATTGCAGGAGTGCTCGCCATGGAGCCTTCCATACTCATGCTCGATGAACCTATGGCGGGGCTCGACCCTCAGGCTCACAGAGACATGCTCGGCCTGATTAAAAGAGTGCAGCAGGAGATGAACAGCATAATCCTCTTTGTATCGCACAATATGGGAGACGTAGCAGAGCTTTCGGACAGATTGCTGGTTATGAACAAGGGACGCATCGTAATGGACGACGGCCCGCACGAGATATTCAAAAGAAGAGATGAACTCTCGGACATGGGACTATCCGTTCCGCCGATTGCCGAAATAGCGCAAAAGATTTCGGATAAACACAAAGACTTTGAAAGCAATCCTCTCACCATAGGAGAGCTTGCAGATGATATAAAGGAATACAGAAAGACCAACAGATGATAAGAGACATCACGCTTGGACAATATTATCCGGGTCAGTCCGCCGTCCACAGACTGGACGCGAGGACCAAGATCGTAGCGACGCTGGTATATATAGCAGCCCTCTTTGTGGTTAATAATTTTTGGGGCTTTCTGATAGCAGCCGCTGTGCTCTTTACAGTGATAGGAATATCCCGCGTGCCGCTCAAATTCATATTCCGAGGTCTGACCGCGGTATTCCTGATAATCGCATTTACATTTATCATCAATCTCTTTATGGTAGACGGAAGAGTACTCTGGGAGTGGAAGTTCCTGAGCATCACATACGAGGGAGTAAGGCGCGCCTGCTTTATGGCAGTCAGATTGGTGCTTCTCATCATAGGATCATCCATGATGACTCTCACCACCAAACCTATTGAACTAACAGACGGACTTGAGAAACTTCTGAAGCCACTGTCCAAGATAGGAGTGCCGAGTCACGAGATAGCTCTGATGATGACCATAGCGCTCAGGTTCATCCCGACACTGATGGAAGAGACAGATAAGATTATAAAAGCCCAGCAGGCAAGAGGCGCAGACTTCGAGTCCGGCAATCTCCTGCAGAGAGCCAAAGCCCTCATCCCAATACTCATCCCGCTTTTCATAAGTTCGTTTAGGATAGCCCAGGACCTCGCGCTTGCTATGGAGGCCAGATGCTACCACGGAGGAGAGGGACGCACGAGGATGAACCAAATAAGATTTCACAGAGGAGATGCGATTGCGGCAGTGCTGGTGTTCGCATTCCTCGGAGTTATAATCGCATCGAGATGGATATAGATGAGACAGAGAAAGTTAAAGAATTTAGATACTAAATATGAAGCCTATGAGGATCTCATAGTATATGAGCCTGCGAAGATGAAAGGCGGATGGAAGAAAGCCGCATCGGGCAGACCTCTGTACATAGAGATAGGATGCGGCAAAGGCAAGTTCATATCCGAACTCGCCGCAAGAGAGCCGGAGCATTTTTTCGTGGCTGTAGAGGGAAACAAGAGTGTAATGCTCAGAGCCATGGAAAAGATAAGAGCAAAGAAGCTCGACAACGTCCGCTTCATACCGGAGCTCGCGGGCGACCTTTCGGAGTGGTTCGAGGACGGAGAAGCGAGAGGCATATATCTTAACTTCAGCGATCCGCTTCCTAAGAACTACTGGTACAAGAGGCGCCTTACATACAGAGACAGACTGAAGTCATATTTCAGGGTTCTGGATGAGGATGGCACGGTGACATTCAAGACGGATAACACGGGACTCTTCGAATGGACCATACCGGAGGTCATGGCAGCCGATCTCGTAATAGAGGACATAACAAGAGACCTGCATGCCGACCCCGAGCACAATGACAGAAACATCGAGACCGAGTACGAAGCCAAATACTCGGGGCTCGGAGAGAAGATAAAACAGATAGTAATAAAGAGAAGAGAATCCAAGGACGTATATATAATGGAAGATAGTTTAAAAACATTTGCCGCGATGAACGGCAGGGATATACCAAAGGAAGATAAGAACTTCGCGGCCACGGGAAGGGCCAATGCCGCGATCAAAGAAAAGGGAGCGGCGGCCGTGACCAACGCGACCCTTGGAGCGCTCTTTGATGACGAAGGCCGTCTTGTCGTCCTCGAATCGGTAACCAAGGTGATGAGCGAACTTAGCGCAGCGGACTTCGCAGCCTATGCACCTATAGAAGGCACGGCAGGTTTTCGCGATGCAGTTCGCAAGGCGGCGCTCGGAGACTTCGAGCCTAAGAGCTTCGTGAGGGTTGTCGCGACGCCGGGCGGCACGGGTGCAGTCAGATCCGCAGTAGATAATTACTCTTGCCCGGGAGACCGCATACTGACACACAATTGGTACTGGGGGCCGTACAAGAGCATAGCGAGCGAACTCGGCCGCAGCCTTGAGACCTTCGAGCTTTTTGATGACGCCGGCCGATTCAATGCGGAGGACTTTGCGTACAAAGTCAGCAAGCTCATCAGGAACCAAGAGCATCTCGTAATCATCCTAAACACACCGGCAGGAAATCCTACGGGTTACTCGATGTCCATGGATGACTGGTATGAAGTCAAGAAGGTAATGGACGGCATAGACCTCGCCAAGAAAGTCGCCCTCGTGGTAGACGCCGCATACATGGACTACGCGGGAGAACCGGATGAGGTCAGAGAATTCCTCTCCGTGCTGGACAACTTAAGAGCTAATATACTTCCTATCATCGCATACAGCGCATCGAAGACATTTACGATGTACGGTTTCAGATGCGGAGCCATTATCTGCATGGCGCACAGCCCGGAAGTTGCAGATGAGTTCGAAAGGCTCGCTAAGTTCTCAGCCAGAACGACATGGTCCAATTCGCCGAGAGCCCCGCAGGAGGTAATCGACAGGATATATTCGGATCCAAATCTGCTCGCATATACAAATGAAGAAAGAAAGAAATGGAGGGACATGCTCCTATCCAGAGGAAGGGCATTTGAAGAGGAAGCTGAGAAGGAAGGTCTAGTCACAGTTCCGTTTACGGGAGGTTTCTTCGTGACGGTTCCGTGCGAGGACCCGGACACGCTCTGCGACATCCTGGCAGAGCAGGACATTTACCTCATACCTGTCGCAGGCGGTGCGAGAGTTTCCGTCGCTGCTTGCTCAGAGGAGAAATGCAGGAGGCTTCCGAGTATAATAAAGAAAAGCATCGCTCAGATCTAGCTGCATGTGGTACAATACATAGCAGCACTTGCAGGTGTAGTTTAATGGCAAAACTTGAGCTTCCCAAGCTTACGTCGAGGGTTCGATTCCCTTCACCTGCTCCACAGCCCCGAAAGGGGCTTTTGTCATGCCAATTGTGTAACACTATTGTATCTTTTTCGAAACCTCTATGTAACCAACAATGTTGTATAATGGCTGTGACTTATACGCATAGAGTATGAGAATATGCAATCTATGGAGAAGGTTTATGGATTACATTACAGTTTATCTTGAAATCATAGCACTGACATTCGTCTACATGGGCGTACTGTTTGTCAATGTAAGAAGCGAGATGGGAAACAAAAGGGAAGTTGAGATCTTCCGTGCCATACTAATGTTTATGGCACTGGCCCTCATAGCCGATTCGATTACCCAGATTCAGTACAGAGGCTTCGCACATCTGCCTCCGTTCCTGGTGGCATTCCTGTACGGCTTCTACATGTTCGTGTTCTCGGGAGTGCTCCCTTTCCTTTGGCTCTTGTTCGTAGAGCTCAGACTCGGATCAAGCCTGCTCAGAAAACGCGGCGCACTCATAGTCAGCGCCATCCCTCTGATGTTCGTTTCTGTTATGGCATTCGCCAGCATCAAGACAGGATGGTTCTATGCAGTGGATGAATACGGAATATATACCAGAGGCGACTACTGGTCACTTCAGGTAATAGTCAACTACTGCTATTTCCTCTTTACGACCATACACGCACTGATCGCAGCCAAGACAGAACCGTCGCCGGTGCAGAGAAAGCAGTATTACGTACTGGCTTCATTTGTAATAGCACCTTTCCTCGGAGGACTGCTGCAGCTGTTTATCGGAAACCATCCGTTCGTAGCACCGGCTACGAGCATTGCAATGCTCTTCATATTCATCAATCTGCAAAACACTCTCATCCGCAATGACTCACTGACCGGATTGTATAACCGCGACAGCGCAGAGGAATACATCCAGGATCTGAGACATGGCGTCAGCGAGAGAAAACCTTTCTATATATATAGGATAAGAATCGAAGGACTTAAAGAGATCAATTTTACACATGGGTATATGGAAGGAGATGAAGCAATTAAAAAGGTAGCTTCGGCACTCAAGACTGTAACCAAGAGATATGGCGGTCTTGTATCCAGTTTGGGCGGAGTGGAATTCCTGGCTGTAATTGACGGCAAGAACTTAAAGAAGCGTGAGAAATACGAGAATGCCGTCAGGGAAGAACTGACTAAGCAGACCAAGAAAGAAAATCTGCCTTATGAACTCGCTGTCAGCATCGGCAAGACCAAATGCGGATCGCCGACTGTCTCTACGCGCGAGCTCATACACGAAGCAGACCAGAACAGACACGTAAGCAAGGAAATATAGACAAATTAAAAACAAATTAAAAAAATTTTCGATTAACTATTTACATAACTGAATGAGTAAAGTATAATACGAACAGTTACAGAACGGTTACACAACAGTTACAGAACGGTTACACTTTTAACCGAGACGCAGTGGAGGTTAATCTTGAATAAGAACTTGAATAAGAGCGCATACAGCCTTTTTGCACGTTCTAAATATGATTACGCACAGGAAGTACAGGATCTTCACTGTGCGTTTTTGTGTGATCTTTCAACAAGAGCAAAAACAATCATTCTGTCACTTGTAATAGCAATTACCGTTCTGGCAACTACAGGCATGGCAGGAATGAATGTCTATGCTGAGACCGGCACAGTCCGTGTAGCAACATTCGACCAGCTCAGAGTAGCACTCGAAGACACACAGGGCGTTAAAAAGATCGTAGTAGATCCACAGGCAGCCGCAGATGACGGCGACGTTATATATAGTGTAGAGAACGACGAAAACAGCGATGCATTCTACATCGGATTCGACGCACCTCTCACAGTATCCCACGACATCACCATCACAAGTGCAGATGATGTTGATGTATTTTTCGCACGTTCAGATTCATTCAGAAGAGACCAGGGCAACCCTGCTCTGTTCAATATAGACCGCACCGGTAATCTCAAGCTGGAAGGCCTCATCACCATGACAGGTGAAGAGGTTATAACAGCATACAACGACAGAGAGTTCGTTTTCTCAATCAAGTCAAGAGACGGCACAGGAGACGACAACGACGCATGGAACCGCGGTCAGGTACTGAAGGGCGGTTTCTATATCCAGAATAACGGCGGAGAGTACAATCTCGGCGACGATGTCATCCTGGAAGACTTCCACACAACAGATGACGTAGAGGGTGTTGAGCCAATCCACGAGAAGGAGACCAACTCCCTGTTTGGCGCGAAGAAATCCAACGAGGAAGCAACAGAAGAAGAGCCAGTAGTTGCACCTGCTCCGAAGAGGCTCATGAAGAACGCTCTGATGGGATCCACGCCGACACGCGGAGGAGATACTGCAATCACAACATCCGCAGGACTGAAAGCTGCACTTCAAAATGGAACAAATCCGATTATTCTGGATTCGACCTTGACGAAGAAGGTAGATGGTGTTGATAAGTACTACTTCCCTATCGACGAGCCACTCGAAGTCAGCAATACTGTTGAAATAAAGACGAAAAACGGCAAAGAAATCATAATCGCTCGTAGCACTAATTTTAAACCTATGAACGATAAGCCTGCCATATTCAATGTTGTTTCCGGCGGAAATCTCACACTTAGTGAGCAGGTCACTATGACCGGAGCAGAAATAAAGAAGCCAATAGTAACAAAAATGAAGCTTTCGGCAGACAATAAGTACTTCGGAATAGAAGAAGTGGGTACCGGTCTGGGAGCAAAGAATAAGGAGCTTGTCGCTGTCGATAAGGGCAGTGCAAAAGATTTGACTGTGGATAGCAATGGATACCTGTTGCATAATGACGGAACTACAAATTATAGGTTCCAGTGGAATTTCCGAACAGCAACACAGAATCAGTTTAGTGATATGGACTATAAAGTCTATGCTCTCGTGAATGAAAATACACGTGAAGACAGCCCTGCAACATCCCTTGAAAAGGGCGTGACATATGTAGCCCTTGCTGCCACAGCAACGCCTCAATACATCACATATAATAGCAGCACAGGCCAACTTGGTAAGACGGCCAATCTGGCAGATGCAATAAGGTTCACAGGAACATCTGCAGATGGAACTGACGAGAGCGAGAACGTGCTTGAGGTTAATGACAAAACCGGAAATGACGCGTGGACCGCGGACAAGGTGCTTCCTGGCGGTTACTTTATCCATGCGACAGGTGGCGGCAAGGTCACACTGAATAGCGGTGTTTCGCTGCAGAATCTCAACACAGCTGCTGATGTTACTAACGCTGCTCCGGTTTATATTGACGGCGGAGAATTTACAATGAACGGCGGCACGATTACCGGAAATACAATCGGATATATCGGAGACGGAGACACTCTTGATTCCACTGCACTTGTTAAAGATATTGCTAACGCAATCAAGGGCGAAGACGGCACTGGAAAGAGTAATATGACCAACACCGCAGGTGGTGTTATCTTCACGAACAAGTCCACTGGAACAATTAGCGGAGGTTCCATTAAGGGCAACAGAGCTGATGCGGGTGGTATTCTCGTTACCGAAGAGTCAACGGTCACATTCTCGGGCGGAAGCATTAACAGTAATATTGGTGTTCATCACGCAGGTGCTGCTCAGGTCGAACATGGTGGTACGCTTGTTATGGATGGCGACGCTGAAATGAAAAACAACATAGCATGGTACAAAGGTGGTGCTGTATGGGCTACGGAATGGGGTACCAGTGGTTATGCTGTCGCAAATTGGAGCAACTGGCCTAATGAGTTCCCGACACTTTACGAAGATCGCTCACAGCGCAGCAGTAAAGGCGGTGGAAACTTCGTAATGGACGGAGGCTACATTGAAAACAACACTGCTTTCGCACGTGCCGGAGCAGTAGAGGTTGAATCAAACGGCGTCCAGCTGAATGGTGGATATATCAGAAACAACAACTCACGCTCACTCGGAGGAGCGATATATATAGAAGGAGACTCTCCTAACTATTCGTACACTTTGGCTCTTCCTAAGGGTTATATAACAGACAATGAGGCAATTTACCACCATGGCACGAATGGTAAAAATACCACTCTCAATCGCAAGATTGGCTCAACTATGGATGCCAATGGTAATTGGCTGGTTGCCAGCAGCGTTGATTCTTACGACGAAGACTTTAACGGCGCTATGGGTAACGGTGGCGGAGTGTGGCTGTGTCCTGTAGGAGGTACGTCTGTATTCACAGGTGGAGACATTTACATCTGGAACAATGAATCACAGAGATCAAATGCCAGCGGAAAAACATTTGAGAATAATGGCGGAAGCAACGGCGGAGAGGATTTCTACCTCCACAAAGGCAATGGATCTGCTATGCTGCAGCTTTCCAACATGAACGGTACATGGTTCGATGAGCAGACAGGAAAGTCTATATCTGACGGGGTTAAATCCGGCCCGCTCAGCATGATTAATACTACAGACTATACAACAGGTACTGACGGTGTTGTAATAACCGGAAACCTCGCGCGCGATGGCGGAGCGATAGCATGTAATGGTACGTTCATCATTGGACAGCCAAAAGATGTACACCGCTATAATGCAAGACTTAACCTTAATAAGACCTGGGCGAACGGCACAGATAATAAAGGAAGAGTCGTAAATCTCAAGCTTCAGTACCTCTATCCTCTGGATGGAGATCCGAAAGATGACAACAATTGGCACGATTTGAAGTACATGCCTGCTTCAGCGAACGATCCGGTTAATTACGAGGTTAATCTGAACGGAAGTGCAGATAATCTTGAAATTAAGGATGCAATAGGTGAAATTGAGCCTACGAATAATGGAAGAACATGGAACGCTGCGGCATTTATCCCGCTTTATATAGATCATAATGGACAGCAGATTCCTCTCTATGTTCTTGAAAATCCGGCAAAGAAGAATTATCAAAAAGACGATGAATCTATAGATTTCAGCACCTTGGATGAGCTTGATTTAAGTAATGAAGCGCATGTTGGGCATCTGTATTACTACATAAATGAAGCTGGACAGACGGATGGAAACGGCAAAAAGCTAGACAATCTCAATATCGCCAAATGGAATCTGAGAGTAGCTGAAACAGTAAAGGTCGGCAACCAGGATGTTACTACAAATTACAGAGTAGAAACCAGTGATCCTGAAAAAGGATCAGCAAGCGCTTATGCTGATAATATCGTGCTGAAGGATCCGCTGGACCAGACTACTATTAAGTCGCAGTTCAGCATCACATATACTACCTCTACTTTCAGCCAGGGACTGGTAAACGAAGTGGCATCGGCAGATGTAGTGTTAACAAAGAAAGACGATAAGAATCAGCCTGTTGTAGGTGCTAGATTCCTTGTAGTCGAAGCAAAGAGAGATGATACTGGTGACTACAGAGTCGCCGGTGATGATGGCAGATTTACTGTCGATAAGCATGAAAAGACATACGACAAGAAGCCTGAAGGAGAGACGTTCACCTTCGACGTCAAGGGTCTGGAAGAATCAGATAGAATTGTAAGTGCATCTGACGGAACATTCAAAATCAACAAGCTGCGTCCAGGGCAGACATACTTCTTGTTTGAGTACGAGACACCGAATGCATATCAGACACATTACGCACCTTGGTTGATTAAGGTATCCGCCGATGGAAAGACTGTGGACGTATATGCAATCGATGATAACTACAGGAACAAGGTGAAAGATTGTCCGAACGGTGGCGACGGTTCGATAATAGACTACACTGATAGAAAAGTGTGGCGCAAATACTGGCCGGAAGGATGGTACGGACTATCTGCTAACAGCAGCAAGAATACAATTTCACAGCCCGTGCAGAGTCATACGATCAAGAATGAAACGGTCAAAGTTGAGCTTCTTAAGACCGACAAAGAAGGAAATGCCATAACAAAAGATGCGAAGTTCACTCTCTACGGAGTAGACAGAGCTACAAGAGAACTGTTTGATGAAAACGGCAACCCGTCAATAACAAACTCTGTGGATATCGGTGTTGCTCGCCAGGATAATGGAGCCAATTATGGCACAGTTCTTTCACCTGTCATTTCAGAAGCCCGAGTTAATTCGCAAGACGGTAAGCTGGTATTAGACAATCTCAGCAGGGACGTAGCATATCTGCTGTTTGAGACCGAGGCTCCTGAGGGATATAAGAGAGAAAAAGCTCCTTGGCTGATATATGTTAAGAAAGATGGAACTTATAAGTTATACAGATACAAAGCAACAACTTATAAAGGTCAGAATCCTAAAAACGACAATCTTAGCATAGATAACCCGAGTGACACGGGCTGGACAAACCTTGAGGCACATCTGGCCTACAGATGGTGGCCGACGGGAGTTAACGGTGCGAATTTCGAGGAAATCACATCAGTAAACGGTGCGCCGAAACAGATTAAGAATAACTCTCTTAACATCGAGTTCGAGAAGGTTTCGAAAGAGAACACCACGCTTAAGTTGACAACTGCTAAGTTCGATTTGTATCATGCAGTTTCGACAAATGATCCTGAGACGACCGGATACAAGTACAAGATAGATCCGAATAAGCCAAACAGGATTAACAGCCAGGACATTACGAATAAGAACGGCAAATATATCCTGCCTATAACGCAGAGCGGAATGTACCTGTTATTCGAGACAGAGGCTCCGGCAGGATATGTTAAGCCGGTAGCTCCATGGGGAATCTGGGTTGATGCAGATGGAGGAGTCAGAGCATATAAGCTTAAGGATACCGAGTTTGAGACATACCAGACAAGGTATGCAAACACAACTGATCTGACTGATATCGAGATAGATTGCACGGCCTACGAACAGTTCACAGGTGCTGTAATTAATAACAGACGTAAACCGATTGAGCTGACCAAGTATGACAGCGAGAACGAATCTACACTCCTTTCAGGAGCAAGATTCCAGATACTGCCGCTGACAAACAGACCGGCGACTGCCAATGGTACGGTTTCGGTAAAGAGAGAGTATGTAGAATCCATTCAAAGCGGAGACCTCTCAGATGGTCAGAGAGTATATATCGTGGATAGTCTGGATAGCAAAAGGAGATTCTTCGAGGCAACTACAGAAGATAATGCCGCGGTGAACGCATCCGGAGTTTGGAAATCCAATTACACTAATCCATCCACACCGGGAATCGATAACGTAACATTCTACCTTGAGAAACATGTTGTAGGATCGGAAACACTGTACGCGTTCCGCGCGCAGAACGGCAGATATTTGACTGCAGAACTGAGCAGTACAAACCCGATCAAGGCAGATATCCGTACGAATAAGAACTTCCAGAGCGGACAGTACACAAGCTGGGAGACAGGCGTACGCACAAGCCTCTTCAAGATTGCAAGTCTTGATGGAACCACAGGAATGGATATCAGAGCATTCTGGTATGGCTCTGGCGGCGCTAAGGAAAGCAGAATTATCGCAACGGGAAATAACACCGCATCGCTGCAAATAGATAGCAGCAATACAAATGCCAGAGGCATTGACCTTTGTAAAGATCCTGCTGAGATGTACATGACGGAGACCGAAGCAGGCAAGCATCTCATTGCAGGGCTTGCAAGTGGCTACTATCAGATAGTAGAGACCGCTTCGCCGGACGGCTACCAGCTCGTTCCTAATGACGCAACACACCGCATGATTATCAAGGTTGAAAACGGCGTGATGTCAATCGTACAGGGCAGCGATGTCCACCTTGGCATGACAGATGGCACACTGAAGCTTAAGATGTCCAATGACGTACTGACATCCAGAAAAGCCAGAAAAGTCTGGGGAGATTCAACAGGAGCTCCATCATCGATACAGAAGATTACATTTAATCTCTATTCGGTAATCGGTGACACCAGAACTCTCGTTGAGTCAAAGGACGTTACATCATCAGACTGGAACAAAGTGGTGGTCTTCGACAATCTTCCGAAATACACTTATGTGGATGGAAGCCCGGTGGAAATCGGATATGATATTAAAGAAGAGGCGGTTCCGGGATATATAGCAACCTATGAGGAATCCGGAGAAACCACTGTCGTGACAAACAAGAAGTTCAAGGGCGGCAAGGTTAAGCTGACCATCGATAAGACCTGGCTGGACGAGAACGGACAGAATCTTACAGATGATTCGCTCAAAAAAGATGTTGAAGTTGACATCTATTATGACAATACAACAGCGAATAAACCTGAGTATCTGAAGACAGTAACCCTGACAGCAGATACTAACTGGATTCTGACTCTGACCGGTGATGATGCGCTTCCGATGTATGCTACGAACGGAACACGCAAGCTGAATTACTGGATCAAAGAGAAATCAATGGACAACTTCACGTCAGTGGCTACGACAGAGTATCAGGAGGCAACGGAAACCCAGCCATCTTACGAACAGGGAGCTGAATTCATCGGGCATACATTTGATAATAATTCAGCCGGAGGCCAGTACAATTGGTACGCAGGATATAATCACACCATTGACAAGCCGGATGGAACGTCTGAAATAGTTTATTGCCTGAATGCTAATTACAAAGCTCCGAATGCCGGAAGCGCTTCCGGGACCAAGTATAAGAGAGTTGAGATTACTCCTAAAAATGTTAATCTGTTGAGAAAATACATGCAGGAGGATACGAACACTTTCACGTATGAAGGCAAACAGTACAGCACTGGACGCACCTGGTCGATTGCATATAAGGGTAGTACTACAAAGCCAGACTACTCAACGCTGTACTACACGCTCCTCAAGCTCGCATACTATGGTTATGGAGGACAGGACAACGACTGGATAAAGACATCCAACCTGGATGATGATCTGGTCAGACACCTGACACAATATGCTGTCCACGAGTACGCCGATTTCTACTATACGAATACAACGGCTCGAAAAGATTATACTCATAAGGACAGTGTAACAACCGGCATAGTTGATGGGTACATGTATGACCGAGGGCCATTCGGGTTGATTCGACCGACTAACCAGTCAGGAGATTTTGACGGATACAACTATCGAATCCATAATCAGAGACAGCTGCAGAGCGACTATCTGGCGTTGCTGAAGAAGATTGAGGCGACATCTGACGAAGAAATCAGCAAACTGGGTCTGAAACTGTATATCTACGAGCCGGTTGTCAAGACAACAGAAGGTGGCAGAAGATATCAGAATCTGATAGGTGTTGAAACTGCAGAAGTCAACAAGTATGCTTCGATCTCCAACAAGCTGGACTACAGTGAGATTACTCTTTACAAGCACAGCTCAAAGAATGTGGATGAAGCACTTGGCAATGTCGAGTTCGATCTCTACGAAGAGGTTGAAGCAGGTACCACCGGAGCAACGACTCTAACGGTTGGAGGTGCTACCAAGACTGTCATCAGAAAGAATGCAAAAAACAAACCTTACAAAACGAGCAACTTGCTCAACAAGGGTGAAGTCAAGATTAAAGGACTGCTGAATGATCGCAACTATTATCTGGTTGAGAGGCGGGCAGTTGATGGATACATTCTTCTGTCAAGTCCGATAGCATTCACTCTGAGCGGAACAGAAGGCAGTGAAACCTATAACTGGTCAGACGGACAAAGTGACGTTGTTACTTTGAAGGCAGGCGCCTCGATTACAACGAGACTAAACGTAGCAAACGAGCCGATGTACGAACTGCCAAGCGCAGGCGGAATGGGAACCTACTGGTTCATGGTCATCGGAGCGATGATGATGGCATTTGCCGCAACAATTCTGATAATCAGGAAGAAAGGTAACGTAAAGTTATAACTACATTTCAAGTTTCTATTGGATTCATCCCATTCCGGGATGCCTAAAGATAGATAAAACACGAACAATCAAAAGATAGTTCAACACGTTATTTAAAGATGCAGGTTCTATGCTAATCGTTAAAAAAGGAGGAAAACATGAAGAACTTACATTACTTAAAGAAGTTTGTGGTAATGGTTCTGGCTGCAATGATGACACTGTCAACATTCGCAATGCCGACCTTTGCTGACAACTACAAGAACACAGCTTCGATTACACTCACTGGTCTTGAGGCTGCGTCAGAAGTTACTGCTTACAAGGTAGTAAACGTTAGTACAGGTAGCGACAGAGGTGGTACCAGTGCTGTTATCAAAGACTCAATCGCAGATCCTGAAAACCCAACTTATAATGAGATCATGGCCCTTGTTTATGAAGCAGGAAAAGACAATGACTCAAAGCTTAAGGACTACAAACTTGGACCTAAAACACCTAACAGTGGCACTGTTACTTTCGCAGATGTTACACCTGGTATGTACATCGTAACCATTAAGAATAAAGAAGATGCAACGATTGTATATAACCCGGTAGTAGTTTCTGTAAATCTTAAGAAAGAAAATGGTGTTGTAAAGGATGCTGAGGATGTTAATCTTGAAGTAGGAAAGGGTGACCTTAAAGACTACAGCAAGCTTAAAGATGAAGACGGGAAGCCTGTTACAAGTCTCAAGAAGACAACAATTCCTTTCGAGAAGGTTGTTGACAGAGAAGATGCCAAGAATGGTGATCAAGATACAAACGTAAATAACCCTCAGGTAGGAGATGACGCTGCCGCAGCAACCGGTGGTGACACAGCAAGAGTTAATGCTGATGCTACTGACACTGTACTTGACGGTAACCGCGGTGACACAGCAGGTAAGGGTGATGTAGTATGGTACAGAATCAACACTATGGTTCCTGACTATGCTGACAACTTCTTCAAAGCTATCAACAAGAACATTTCAAAAGATCCTGAGTTCGAGATTTACGATAAAATGTCAGACGGTCTTGACCTTAACAAGAACAGCATCACACTTCATTACTATGATGCAGTAGCTAAGGAGTGGAAGCCATTCAACACTGCTTGGACTAAGGAAATCACAAAGCAAGACAGATATTTCAAGGTTGAATTCACACCTGCAGGCGTACTTGCTCTTAGAGGTAAGAACGTAGAAGTTCGCTATAGTGCAACAGTAAACAGAGAGCACGGCTACAACTATGATGCTGAGACCAATACGGGTGGATTCAATTACACACGTAACCCTGGTGCTGACTGCAAGCCTGGCGAAGAGAAGACTACATATCACTACACATTCACAGTAAACGGCGCTCTCAAGGGACCTAATACAGATGAGAACAGAGAAATCATCAAGATCGGAACAGATGAGAATGGCGATTTCGTACTCAAGGAAACAGTTGCAATGAGAGAGACAAATTGGAGACCTCTCGAAGGTGCTCAGTTCGATCTCTTCAAGAAGGTCGGAAAAGATTGGGTTAAAGACACAAAGAGGAGTGTATACTCAGATGAGCAGGGTATTCTCCGTGGAATTGATAGAATTGATGCAGGCGAGTATAAGCTCAAAGAGACCAAGGCTCCGGATGGATTCGCTAAGAATGAGACAGATATCGAGTTCAAGATTGAAGCTACTCTCGATAGCGAAGGCAGAATGACCAACTATAAGGTTAAGGTTCACGGAACTAAGGAATGGATCACAGTTGGTGACTACTATGTAAGCTATGCTCAGGGCAGCGGTAACACTGCTACAGAGATTGCAAACGTAACATACGCACCTACAGCAACACCTCATACCACACCTACATATAAGATTCTGGTTCAGAAGACTGCTGAAGAAGGCGAGACTTATATGAACGAAGAAGGTGTAGAGGGTACAGCAACAGGCGGAGAGCTGATGTTTGATAAGAACGATAACGACGAAATCGTTCCTATCATGGTTGAAAAACCAGTTAGCAAAGAAGACTTCGACGAAGCTGCAAACATCAGAAACTCCAAGGTTGGTACACTGCCAAGCACAGGTGGAATGGGTACAGTACTCTTCACAATCGGTGGTGCAGCAATCATGGCACTTGCACTCTTCCTTCTCTTCGGAGGAAAGAAGAAACAGCACCAGAAATAGTGTATAATACACTAGAAAGTGTTGATTAAAGATTAAAAGCGTTACGGTTTCGGCGGCCGGCATGGCCGGCCGCCGGGGCAGTAGCATGGAGAACTCTATGAGATTTAAACTGGACAAAAGAACATTGGCGTTCATCTTCATTTTTCTCATAGGATTGTCCATACTACTGTACCCATTGGTAAGTAGCACTTGGAATCAAATAATAGCCAACAAAAGCATGGGCAGGTATGACGATACGGTAGAAAGTCTTCCGGATGAAACATTAAACAAGATGTTGGAAGATGCTCGTGCATATAATGACAGACTGCTTCCAAAAGCAGTTCCGGACGCATTCGCAGTTAGAATCGACACCAGCGACTTGGAGTATGAGTCATTGTTGAATATTTCCGGCAACGGTATGATGGGATATATAGAGATTCCTGTTATCAAGACGAAGTCTCCTATTTATCACTACACGACAGAGGAATCGCTCCAAAAGGGCGTAGGACACCTTTTCGGCAGCAGTATGCCGGTAGGAGGCAAGGGAACACATGCTGTTCTCTCGGCCCACAGGGGACTTCCAAGTAATAAGTTATTCAGTGATCTGGATAAGGTGGTTGTTGGAGACAAATTCTTTATCAGTATATGCGGAGAGACATTCGCATACAAGATAGATCAGATACAAATAGTAGAGCCGGATCAGACAGACAGTCTTGCACTTCAGCCGGGGAAGGATTATGTCACTCTCGTTACATGCACACCTTATGGAGTAAACACTCACCGTATACTGTGCAGAGGCTATAGAGTTCCATACAAGCCTAATGAGGAGGATGGAGTTAAGCCTCGAGCTTGGGTGAACATGAACATACTCACGAGCCTCGTAGGCGCATTGCTCGGCATACTGATTGCACTTATACTTGTCATCAGACTCAGGAAACGTAATGAGGAAGATGATGACATAATTGAGCAGGATGAAGACGATGGAAAAGAAAAGAAGACGATCCACGTCAGGTAGAGTAAGCGGAGTGAGAGTGCTCCTGGTAATCCTGCTGATGCTCATAGGACTCGGGATACTGCTGTACCCGACGATCAGCAACCTTTGGAATCAGAGATTTCAGGCTAAAATGATTAACTCTTATGAGGATGAAGTTGCGAATCTCCCGGACGAGAGAAAACACGAGCTGCTTGAAGCAGCCTACGAATACAATGCTCAGCATAAGCACAATGTCATCATGGATGCGTTTGACGAAGAGAACGAGTATGTTCTGACTCATCCGTACGATACGATGCTGGCGATAGATGACACCGGAATGATGTGTTATCTCGAGATACCTAAGATAGCGAGCAAGATGGTCGTGTACCACGGCATATCCGCAAAGGTGCTCGAGAAAGGCGTAGGACATATAGAAGGGACGAGCCTTCCGGTCGGAGGCAAGAGCACGCATACGGTAATGTCCGCACACAGAGGACTGCCGAGCGCGAAACTCTTTACCGACTTGGACCAGATGGTAGTCGGAGATCAGTTCTACATACACGTGCTGGACGAACATCTGGCATACGAAGTGGATCAGATCAACGTGGTGCTTCCTGAGGAAGTGTCGCTGCTGGACATAGTTCCGGACGAAGACCTGGCTACGCTCATCACATGTACGCCGTATGGCGTCAACACTCACAGAATGCTCGTGCGTGGGCACAGGGTACCTTATGTACCGCCTGAAGAACCTACAAAGACTCTGTGGGAGAGGATGTCCGAACTCAAATTTGCAATTGTAACTCTGCTGGTAGTACTACTCATAGCAGACATACTGTTCATAGTATTTCGCTTAAGAAAAAGAAAGAAGAAGGAAGATGGTCAAGACGAATTACCTGAACAATAGAATAGCGATAGTGCTTGGACTGATTGTTATGCTCCTTGCCGGCAGTGCGAAGTATGCATTTGCGGAAGATCCGCAACCGGTACAGATGCCTCCTCTTACTCAGGAGAAGAGCACGCTCAAGATTGAGACCAAATACACAGACGAGGATAAGGAAACTCCGATTAACGGAATTGAGCTCACCATCTACAGAGTGGCTGACCTCACTGTTAAGGGCGGAGATCCGAGATACACTCTGACTGAGAATTTCAAAGAGGTAGATGTGGACTTCAACGGCATGAAAGCCAAGGAATCCCTTGAAGCAGCCAAGAAGTTTGCAGAGATTGTTAAGAACAAGGAACTCGAAGGTGATGCCAAGGCGGTATCTGAAAACGGAGTTGCCTCGTTCGGAGAAGTGCTCAACGGTATGTACCTCGTAATGCAGACAGGTGCGACCGGAGATGCTGTGAATTATTCAGCACTTGAGTCCTTCCTGATAATGGCACCACAGCCGTCTCCTAATTCGACAAATACGGGAACAGTATGGAACTATGATGTAGAGTCGGTGCCTAAGGTGGTTCTCGGCACATACCAACCACCTCCACCACCACCGGGTGATGAGGTTAAGGAAGAATACGAAGATGAATCCAAGGTTAAAGGAGCCAATACAGGCGACAGGATTTACAACCTGGTAGGATCGATGGTACTGCTTACAGCAGCTTGCCTGATGATATTCTTCATGATCAAGAGACGCAGACAAAACGATTAGCGGGAACAGAACCGCGTTGAAATATGTCAAGATTAGCAGCGTAACCTGCGTTAATCTGTAGCGATCATCTGTAACGATCGAGAAAAGAGGAGCCTACGGCTCCTCTTTTCGTTAATTATATTCTTTTGGATTATAGGGCTATGATTCTGTGCTTTGGCTTTTGTACTTGGAATAGTCCTCCGGAGACACACCAAGCACTGCGCAGGCTTTCTCTGCATCGAAAGTGCCTTCAGCTACAAGCTTATCTACATCATCCAGTTTTGCTTTAGCAAGACCTTCTGCACGACCTTCTTTGAGCCATTGTTTGCGTTCTACCTTCAGTGAGTCTTCAAGTGTCATATACTCTCTCCTCCATATGCCACGCTCTTTTGCTTGTAGT
>CADAJM010000014.1 GCA_902788245.1 uncultured Eubacteriales bacterium
ACAAATTATAGGCACTATTAACGCAGATTCAACGCAATGCTACTGGAATAAAAATTGGACAGTTGACACTTGTGGTGGCATGTCCCCAGTAAGAAAAGTTGCTTGGGATATTGCGCGAGAGGCAATTCCAAAAGGACAGGAGTCTGGCGATTTGGCCACCGATTTAACAACAATATGCAGATACTTAGAAAATACAACGAAATATAGCAAGGATAAATATGTATATTATAACGGAGACCCATTATTCACGATGAATTGTGCAGGAAGTGCAATAGTGTTAGAAACATACGCATTTTTCAAATATAATGAGTATGGCTTCGTCACGCCAAGAGGAGGCGATGATAATCACAAATCTTATTCACCGATGTCTATGCCGGAAAGCAATTGGAATGTGTATAACTAAATAAACAATATTTACATCAAAATCCCTAAACCACAAACAAAACTCAATACACTTATAGGCTCGCAATTGCGAGTCTATTCTATTTCTTAAAACATGTAGCGAAATTTTCTATACCGAAGCTATTTGTTTATGATCTGATTGATAATAGTGGTTCGATAGGTGGTTCGATAACTGAAAGCGATGTTTTTCCTCCTTTCTTTTCAAGGGACTTAGACAGGGTAGCGATTTCAAGTCTCCCCCCCGCAACCAAAGTGCATTGAAAGCCTGAAGTTCGAATAACTTCAGGCTTTTTTATACAAAATGATTGTAAGAACACAATACATTAAATCTCAGATGGCATTTACTGATTGTCATCGAAAAAATGATATGTTAAAATGACTCTAAGTATGACATTCACTAGATGTCAATACACAATTATTCTAGCATTGGCACATCCTATTAATTCAGATCACGGAGACCGAACAATGAAAAGATTACCGGCCAGAATACTCATAGTAGCTTTGACATTTTGTCTGGCATTCACCAGCTTGACTATACTTACAGGCGAACTGTCTTCACACGCGGCGTCTAATCCGACACTAAAAGGATCGCTCAATTCTAATAACAAACCACATCTGACATGGACCAAGGCTTCCAAAGCATACAACGGTTATGCTGTATTTAAAAACGGAGCAGTCTATAAGAGATTCAATAAAAAGACTCTGAGCTTCATTGATACAGAGGCAGGAGACGGTCAGACAAATACCTATCAGATAAAGACATATAAATCCAAGAAAAAGATAAAGAAAACAAAGCAGTGGTACAACAAACAGACGATGAAATGGCAGACGAAGAAGCCTGCCAAGAAATATCGTGGAAAAAGCAGAACGGTTAAGAAAACAACATACAAATATAAATATTATAAGCCATACTCAAATGCTGTAAAAATTGCATCAAAAAAAGCAGATTCCATAACTGTCTCAAAAAATGGAACCGCTTTTATAAATGGTTCATTATCATTAAACAAGTCTACGGCTATTCAAGTTTCAGTTTCTTCAGCTAGAGCTGTAAGTTTCACCAAGTCAAACAACAATGTTCAAGTTAATTATCTAAATGGACAATTCTATTTAACTGGGAAAGAAGTGGGAACAACCACAATTTCGTTCAGCACTCCAGCTTCTGCTACCTGGCTTGCTGCAACAGCAACAATAAACATCACTGTAAAACCTAATCCTTGTACATCCCACACATATGATGCTGCTACCTGCACATCTCCAAAAACTTGCATCAATTGTGGATCCACAGAGGGAAGTGCCCTCGGTCATAAATGGGATGCAGGGAAAGTAACTACTCCTGCAACAACTTCAGCGACAGGCGTAAAGACATACACATGCTCAGTGTGTAATGGGACGAAGACAGAGACTATTCCAAAAGTAACGAACACAACCCCAACAACTCCGACAACAGTAGACCCCGAAGCACTTAAATCAAATCCGTACAAAGGTTGGGATGATGACCCGTATGCAATTGGTAGCACAGTTACTATGACTGATTACAAAAACAAAACACGGACATTTACTAAAAACTATAAAAATCAATGGGTAAGCGAAAACTATAACATAATGAGATTAACAAACGATAGTTTGCTGTGTTACAACAAAGAGGTTGACGGTGAATGGGCTGCTTCAGGCGGAACAAAGATGTACAATTATCATGGTACCACTTTTGATATGTCATCGTTTGGAGTTTTCAGCGGTGTTCCTTCCTCGTGCTACACTTTCACAGCGTTCAACATGGATAAAAATAAATTGAAAATATATCCTACAGATGCAACTATAGAACCCATTGAAACATATACAATAGATTTTAATCCGCAAAAAACTGTACAAAACATGTATGTAAAGAATAGTCTTCGAATTGCACTTGCTCCAGATAATGGTGAGGTTTTCACAATAAAATCTGTTGGAAATAACGAATCGAGAATATCAATTGCATTTACTAATGATGCAACCTCCATTGGAGACGGGCTCGGTTTTTGTTCAACCACAATTAATTTTCAAGTTTCTTATGATAATAAAATTATTGGAGATATAAAAGCAGACTCAATGAAGACATCTCTGCATCAAAACTGGTCTGTTTCAAACTGTTCAAGAATGTCTCCAGTTAGAGAAAAAGCATTTGAAATCGCTTGGACAGCGGTTCAAAGACAACCTATTGATTATGATACTGACATGAAAAAAATAGAAAATTACATCAGAACTAATTATTATTATGGGGAACCGATTTACCTAGATGGAACAAATGAAGAGTTATTCAATATGAAATGCACAGGTGGTGCCATTGTTCTTGAAACATATTCGGTAATACTATATAACAAATACGGATACACTACACCGAAGGGAGGCTCAGACATCACACACAGAAACTTCACTCCAATATCAAATCCACCATCAGACTACTATAATACACAAGGTCATAAATAATAGTATTAAATATCTTGGAGGGATAGTCTTTAACTATCCCTCCATTTTGTTTACAAATAAACACACAATCTAGAATGCAGTACAACGTCATTCTTTTTCATTTAGTGTCGAAACTTTTTAATTTCTTCTTCCTTCTTTATGATATAAAGAAATATTTTTTTAAAGGAGTTTTTATGAATAAAACAATTTGTGAACTCTTCGCTGGCGTTGGAGGTTTCAGGTTAGGCTTCGAACGAGAAGTGGTTCGATAGGTGGTTCGATTTTTAATTTAGTGGTTCGATATTTCTTTTTAGCGTTAATGCATTGATGTATTCGGCATTTCGGACTTCTTCACGCTTACGGTTATAGACATAGTTTTTACAAGTTGTTTCGACGCTTTCATGGCCAGCCCATTCTGCGACTGTCAGTACAAGACTGACAACTGATACGGTGTATCATAATTGTAACTATTCAAGTATTATCATAATGTCGAAGCTTGAATTCAGAGCTTGTAATTCAGCAATTATGAACTTCGAAGTTCAATAAAGAAATACATTGACTAAGAGGGAAGTTAACAATGAAGAGCATGAAGAGAGTTGATTTGCTTCAAACGATTCGAGTAACAAAAGTATCTTTTGTTGCGCGGATATTGTTTGCGGGAATGAGTATAGGAAATCTGTTCGGTACTGAATGGTCGGGGCCGGCAGTCAGCATACTCGCAAACAACTATTATAACGAACATAATGTAATGGATCTGAAAGCGATGTCCGGTGACGGATTCGGTTCTGAAACTGTAGATAAAATCCGCGATATCGATGATGTAGCTTTTGCAGAAGGAATATATCTGGCTGATGCTACGATGAGAATCAACGGAGTAAAGGAACTGTTTTCAGTGTCATCCGTTACAGACAGCAATATCAACAAGATCGACGTCATTGAAGGAAAGCTGCCTGAGAAGGAAAACGAAATAGCCATAGATACACAATTGGCTAAAAAGAGAAACTACAGCATAGGTGAGTTCATCTCCCTGGACAGCTCCCTCAAAGAATTGACCGGCTATGATGTAAGCAGTCTCAAACACGGTAGATTTAAGATAACAGGCTTTGTAAATCATCCTGAGTATTCATCTTTGCTGGATAATGTACCTCTGGGATTCTCCTATGCATACAGACGCGCTTTCAACTACTATGCATTGGTTGATGAAAGCGCATTTGACGAGCGGGTGTACGAAAACGGCTACAGTTCAGTATTAATGCGCATGAAGAGTCTGGACGGAATCGATCGATTTGCCGGTGACTATAATGACAGGATACAAAAGGCTAAAGATAATGTTACAGATGCGCTTGGTGAAGATACAAAAATCAGTTTTACGGATCTCACATCAAGCTTCGGCTACTATTCTGTAGATTTGGCCAAAGGCACCGGAAGCAAGGTTTCAAAGGTATTTGCGGGATTCTTCTTCCTCGTCGGACTCCTTGTCTGCTACTCCACGGTGCTCAGAGTCGTGGAGGAGGAGAAGCGCCTCATCGGAACAAAGATGGCCAACGGGTTTTCGCGCGTAAGCGTTGCGTCCAAATACCTCAGTTATGTAGCCATGGCAGTAACGCTCGGCGTTTTGCTGGGAATAGGCAACGCCGTTGTAATTTCCACTATGACGCAGAAAATCATAACGAGCTTCCTCACATTCGGCGGTTCGTACAATTACTATGATGTAAAGCAGATGCTTATTGTAATAGCATTTGAATATGCAGCTATGCTTCTAATCGCGTGGATTGCTTCGGCAAAACAATTGAGAGAGAAAATCACCAATCTACTTATTAACAATCGCGAGACGAGCAAACTCTTTTCTATGATCGGAAAGACCTCGTGGGCAAAGAAAGCCTCAGTCAGCATTCAATCCTTTCTTTACAATGTATCCATGGACGGTTCGCGTGTATTCGCGACTATAGTGGGCATGGTGGGAAGCATAGCTCTTCTCATCGCTCCGGCGTCTCTGTTCCTCGCTCTGCAGGAATCTCCGCAGGTTCAGTTTGATGAGCTGTTCCATTTCAGCCACACCATCCAGTATGAAGGAGAAGAAAGCGGAGATGAAGCCGTAAAACTACTTAAAAATGCGGGGGCTTCATACGCTGAAGTTTGCATTGAGGATGCGATACTTGAAACAGCAGGAGACAAGGCCACCAATGTGAGGCTTGTAGCCGTGGATGATATTGAGGAACTTGAGAAAATGGTCAAGTTCGTCGATCCCGAAACGGAAAGCGATGAGCATCTCGACAATGACGGAGTGCTCGTATGGCAGGCAGAAGGAAAGGACCACGGAACGAAAGCCGGAGATGAGCTGAAAGTTTCCGCTTACAGCGGAGAGAACTACAAGTTCAAGGTATCGGGACTGTACAGATGTTATGACCCTGCCACATACCGTATGTTCATGACGTCGGATACATATGAGCGGGTGACGGGAAACGACTTTGCTAATAATGCAATCCTTACGGATGCATCAGACGGAGACCTGCTCGATGATATCGCTCGTATAGAAGGCGTACTCGGAAGCACCGATGACACGGCGTCGTGCATGACATTTTACAGAACGATGAGCGGAGTATTCGCAGGCATACTGGGACTGGCCGTAATGATGTCAGCAATTATCGCATTCCTTATACTGCTGAATCTAAATATACAGTTCGTTCAGGAGAAGAAAATGGAGCTGATAGTCATGCGCATCAACGGTTTCTCGGTAGGAAAAGCCAGGATGTATATCATCAGGGACAATATATTTTTATCGATCTTGTCGATAATAATCGGCGTAATAGCCGGAATCATTCTGGCAGGATTGCTGAATTCTTCCATGCAGATGCCTGGTATGTGCATGATAGATAAGCCTAGCGTAACAGGCTGTGTATTCGGAGTTACGATAACGACGATATATATGATCATAACCAATATAATAGCCGTCCGTCCGATCGGCAGGCTTGATCTTACAGACATAAGCAAGATGTAATTGCAGAGGGTGGATAAAATGATTGATGCAAGAATTAGTTATCTGAAAGCAATGAAGCAGCTGAATGCTGTAATACCACAGGCCAAAGACCTGGAGGAAGGACTTCAGGAGGGCCTGGATATTATACTTGAGAACATCGGATTCGACTATGCCATTGTATGGTATGCGGACAAGAATGATGGGAAAGAGGTTCTTCGCTCGAATTACTGGGTCGGAGACTTCAATCTCACCACGGTTGAATGTCCCCTCGAAGGAAACATCGTGGGAAGGGTGTTTACGAGCAGGAGCGCGGAATATCATAATGACTGCAGTGACGGCAAAGTAAAGGAAGGACTGGATTTCCTCGGTGACATCGAGGTAAAGAACGTAGATTGCGTACCGGTTGCCGCAGGATATGACGCAGTGGGATGCATACTGCTTATTAACAAAACCGGCGGAGAGGATATCAGCGAGGACGAGCATAACGTGCTCGATATGTTCGGCATACTTTTGTCGATGTATTTCGATGACAACGATGCCATATACGAGTCGATGCATAAGCGCAATGTCCTGGCAACTCTGAGGGATATACGCAAAGACTACAAAAACGGCGATGTCATAACTCAGGTACTTAAAGGTGTAGATGTCGACATTATGGAAGGTGAATTTCTGGTGCTGCTCGGAGAGTCCGGCTGCGGTAAGTCCACCATGCTCAATATAATCGGCGGAATTGATACGCCTACTTCGGGAAGCTATACTTTTAAAGGCGAGGACTACAGTAATCCGGGTCAGAATGTGCTCACGAAGTACAGAAAAGAGAATATAGGATTCATATTCCAGTCATACAATCTCATGCCTAATATGACCGCTTACCAGAATCTCAAATACATAGCAGAGCTCAACGATGACAGCCTCGATCCGAACGAAGCCCTTAAATTGGTAAAGCTGGACGGAAAAGGTGATAACTATCCTTCACAGATGAGCGGAGGACAGCAGCAGAGAGCATAGAGGTGCTTCAGGCACTGGAAGAACGTGTCGCCGAGGGGATGACTCTTGTAATGGTCACGCATAACGAAGAGATTGCGAAAATGGCCAACCGCGTTATACGTATGAAATCAGGAGTAATATCATCCATCAAAATTAATCATCACCCGGCCAAAGCGGCAGAACTATCGTGGTAGGTTTCAGACAATGTCATATAAAATGGTGAACAGTCGATGAAAGAAAAAAGACCTGATTTCAAAAAAAAAGAACCGGCATACGCCTCATATTTGTATATATATGTAAATCCTTTAAAGAATAAGCCTATCATCGCAGAGATATATAACCGAGATAAAGTAGACAGGGATATACTTCAGAAGGCGCTCGATCTGAGTTTGGAGAGATTGCCGTATATGGCTGATACACTGATCGCAGATAAGGGACAATTCTATTATGCGGATAATCCTCTGCCTATGGAGGTGGCCGAGACTTCGGAAATACGTCATGTCGGAGGACCTGAAACCAATTATCACATGATCGATGTGACATGCAGCGATAACATGATAAGATTCACAGCTGCACACGAATTCAGTGATGCACAGGGTGCTTTTTACCTTGTGGATACGGTGTTGTATAATTATTACTGCATACGTGACGGAGTTGAATACGATCCGGGAGACATCCGTACTTCACGCACGGTGATGACCGAAGCAGAATACGTAGATCCGTATAAAGACCTTCCGCCTAACAAGAGAGGCTACAGACCGAAATGGGATCCTTTCGGCAAACTTGCGGAGACAGAGGAGGGCTTCATACCGCATAACGGAAGGAAACCGGGGATTTATCACATTTCCGATTTACGAGCTGCAGATGGGGAGGCTTACTTCCATAATGCGCTTACGATTCCGTCCGATAAACTTATGGAGCTGGTAAAGGGATGCAAGTCTTCTCCTGCGGTTGTTATCAGTCTCATGATGGGAGAGGCTATTATGCGCGTAAATCCGAATCCGGATCAGATGATACGTGCGGTCATTCCTCTCTCTGCCAGAAGAGCGGTGGCTTGCAATGAGACATTTAAGAACTGCTCCCTTCGTGCCGAACTTCCTGTGGGAGGAACGGACATGGATTCCATGCCTTTTGCTGAGCGTGCAGAGATACTTCGAGGCACATTGCTCAAGCAGCTCGATTCGGAGATATTGATTCCTTATCAAAGATATGTAATAGACAGTTTCAGGAAACTCCAGAAGAGCAGGATGAGCTACCGATTGATATCAAGACTTCTCAGCAGATTTACGAGCAGGGAATTCGACACTTTTTTCCTCGATTACATAGGCAGAATCAGAACTACGGATTATTCCGACAAGATAATACGCTATGATCTTCTGAGCAGGCCGGTAGGCAAATGCCCGATTCATATGGCAGTTCTCGAGTTTAACGGTGAGTTTCGTATCGAGTGCATTACGGGAGATGATGCAACGCGATATATTGAGGCGCTGCATGAGGTCATAAAAGAACACGGACTTACATCTTGCAGTGAGCCGTGCCGAAAGTTTACTTTACCCGACACTCAGTGGAATTACGGCATGAGGATTTGACAGCTGTGATCCGTCGAGATGATAAATACATTGACACTTATTTCATTATAATAGGAGGACGACATGAGTGAGAAAAATGAAAAGAGAGATTTGAGAAGAGTACTCGAGGATTCGTTCTACATGCATGTAGGAGCGATTGCTACCGTAGCAGAGCATCTTCAGGAAAAGGGAGAAGAGTATATTGAAAAGGGCAGAGAGGCAGCTAAGAGAGGCCAGGAGCTCAACAAAGAACTCAAGCACAAAGCACAGGACATCAGTGACAGAAGAAAAGACGTCCTTAGCCTTCTGAAAGACATGGCGGAAGAAGACAAAGAAAAGCTGAAAGAGGCACTTTTAAATGGAGAAAAAGAGACCAAAGCCAAAAAGAAAGATAAGTGATTTTCTAGCCGTAATTAGAAAATACAATATATCTCGCAACTCTGATGCTCACAGCATCAGACTGGCCCTGGAGGAGCTGGGTCCGACTTATATTAAGCTGGGCCAGATCCTTTCTACCAGATCGGATATTTTTCCTTCCGATCTGTGTGCGGAGCTCAGTAACCTGAGGGATGAAGTTGCACCAATGCCGCCTGAAGTTGTGGACAAGGTTATTATTGATGCTTACGGGAAACCGAAAGAAGAACTCTTTGCTTTTTTCGATGATGAAGCTCGCGGCTCCGCGTCGATATCACAGGTTCATCGTGCTACTCTTATGACGGGCGAAGAAGTTGCCGTCAAAGTGCAGCGCCTCGGCGCGCGCGAGGACATGGAAATTGATATTGAGTTCCTGCGCTGGCTTCTCAGAAAGATACCTTTCGTACGCAACAATCCTTATGTTGATTTGGGTGAGGTAATAGATGAGCTGCATGAGACCACTCTCAAAGAGCTCGATTTCAAACATGAGGCGGAAAACCTCGAGAGATTCTATGAACTCAATGATGAAATACAGTATGCTACCTGCCCAAAAGTATACTCTGAGTTCAAGTCCGAAACCGTTCTGGTGATGGAATACGTCAGAGGAATTAATATATCGGACAGAGAAAGGCTTGAGACCGAAGGCTATGATATGAAAGAAATCGGTCGCAAATATGTGCAGAGTTTCCTCAAGCAGGTATTCATAGACGGATTCTTTCAAGCAGATCCTCATATCGGAAATATCAAAATTCGCGACGGACAGATAGTCTGGTATGACATGGGAATGATGGGTGAGTTCAGAGACAATGACAAGATTAATTTTGTCAACGTCATCGAAGGAATAGTAACCGCCGACAACACGAAATGCTTTGAGGCAATCTGCAGAATGGCCGTATTCAAAAAAGGATACGACAGAGAAGCATTTTACAAGGATATAGTTGAATATGTTACAGATCTTCAGAATCTGAGCAGTGACAAAATCGATCCTAATCGTGAACTTCAGAAACTGTTCCAGATTGCAAGAAATCACAAGATTTCTTTTAATCCCGCACACACAATTATGTCGAGAGGAATCATCACGGTTGACGGAACGCTGAATCAATACTTCCCAGAAGTTGATTTCCTTGAAGAAATAAAGAGATTTGCCAAGGACTACATGATAGCAAGGTACAGGAAGAAGTACGAGGACAGGGAACTTGACATGCTCAAAAAACGGGCGACGCTCAAGAAAATCACGCAGATACCCGAGAACCTTGCCAATATGGTAGAGCAGTACAGCAAGGGGCTGTCTCCTGTAAAAATGGAGATGGGGTTTCCGGAAAAAACTCAGGACTTTATGCTTGAGATGATTAGGATGATTCTTGATGCACTCGTTGTCATAACTCTTATTATTTGCTCTAGTATTGTCGTAACGACCGGACTGAAGCCAATCATATGGGGAATGCCTTTGATCAGTCTCATCGGCTACTCTGTTGCCGCTTTGATGTTAGTTATTAATCTGATAAAGCGATTAAGGAAGAGAAAGCGAAGATAAACACTTCGAGAGAGGATATATATAAACAATGCTTAAAATAGAGAAATATACCTATGGCGAAGTTATGCGCCGGACCCTCGAAGCATATGGAGATGACTACGTCGTCTATATTGATGAAAAGGGGAGCATGAAGCTCGGTGAGCTTATGGGGCATACAGACAGTTTGGCTGCATGCCTTATCAGGGATCACGGACTAAAGCAGGGCGGCAGAGTTACTGTCATAGGCAACAATACAATAGACTGGTTCATATCTTTTTATGCAATAATCAGAGCAGGTTGCGTGGCGGTAATCGTAAACCCGCGACTCAGTATCGAAGAAATCAAAAGACACTGTGAAGTTTCCGAATCAGAACTAATACTCCTAACAGGGGCAGGGGTTGATTATGATGATGAACTCACGGCCGCTTTCGGAGATAAAGTCATTATTCCGGACAGAGTCCCACCGCATTTAGTGACCGAAGAGGAACTCCAAATGCTGGACGACATAGAGAAAGACTTCCCTCCGAGAGGAGATGCTATTGCTTTCTTTACATCCGGCTCCACATCAAAGCCTAAAGTTGCTCTTCTGCCTCAGGAAGCATTGGTTTATAATACATGCAGGTTTACGGAGAGAAATTACCCGCATGGCGAGTACATACCGACTACACTTCCTGTATATCACGTGATGGGACAGCAACAAAATCTGCTGTATATGATGGCCGGAATTACGATGGTGCTGGGCGATAACAAAATCGACAGTATAGTTGAGACCTGCAGGAAGTATCCTGTCCGTGAAATGGGAAATGTCAGCACTATTTTCATTATGCTCATGCGTCATCCGGACTTTGACTCGGTAGTCAAACCGAATCTTGACTATATCATCATAGGGGGAGGAAGCGCCTCTCCCGAGCAGATCGGAGAACTCGAGGAACGCTATGATGCAATAGTAGCAAAAGGCTACGGATTAACAGAGGCAGGATGCACAGTGACCATAAACGCCTTTGATGCACCAAGAGAAAAGCGTTACTACACATCCGGCAATGCTCTTGACGGAGTGGATCTCAAAATCGGAAATCTATCCGAAAAAGAAGGTTCATCGCCTTTCTGCCCGACCGGAGAAGTCGGAGAGGTGCTGGTCGGCGGCGACAGCCTGATGAACGGCTATGCCGAAGATGCCGGTGAAGAAGTGACAATAGATGAGAGGGGTTATCTTCACACAGGTGACCTCGCTTATCTGGATGAGGACGGATATCTCTACATTTGCGGCAGGAAGAAAAGCATAATCGTCAAAGGCGGTGAGAACATCCTTCCGTCAGAGGTAGAGAGTTGCATAAGCGCCATGGATTGTGTCGATGCAGTCATAGTGCTCGGTGTTCCGGATGAAAAATACGGAGAAGAAGTGGGGGCTTTTGTCGTCCCTAAGAAAGGTTTCACGGTTACGCTTGAGGACATTCAGGCCGCTGTCTGTGAAAAGCTTACCCGATTCAAACAGCCGAGGTATCTGTACCTCTATGACAGATTTCCGCTTAACGATACCGGTAAACCGGATCTCGTAAAATTGAAAGCAGACGCTTCAGAGAAAAGGGTATAATCATCGTATGGATATAACCAATAAGAGAAGTGAAGAGAATAGATTTGTTCTGAGTGCGAGCGAAATCGACCGCATTATGGACGAACTTTCGGAGATTCTGGCGAACGAGCCTATCGACCGAAAGAATGCTCTGCGCCTTAAATTAATCATGGAAGAAACGCTGATCGAATACATGGAGTTCTTCCCTGAGGGCACGGAGGCTTCGCTTCGTTTTTCTCAGCCTCTCGGATCGTTCAGGGTTTCCCTGATGGTAGAGGGAGAAAGCATGGACCCTTTCCTGGATGAAGATCCTACGGTAGCGACTGTTATGGGGTCTCTGCTTGCCAATTCCGAAACACTTAACAGGTCGTGGAGACATCGTAACGGCTCCAATATGGTGACATTCACCTTGGCCAAATCGCGTAAGATGAGCCTGATCGTCACGATACTCATCGGCGTTTTGACAGGATTGGCAGCCGGCGTTCTCATTCATGCGCTGATGCCGAATCAGGCAGGGACTATAGCAGAACGCATTATTATGCCTCTGACAAATGCCTTCGTAGGTCTGCTCTGCGTAATGGCGACGCTCATGTGTTTCGCTGCCATTGTACTGGGAATTGTAAGACTCGGTGACGTTTCGACTTTCAGTACGGTAGGAAAGAAGATGATACGGAATTTCCTGACTGTGGCATTTTTCTTGTCCATGCTCAATACAGCGTGGATGGTGCCGGGTATGAGATTCGGTCATCAGGCAGAGATATCACTCGATTTCTATGATTTATTCGATATACTGATAAGTTTCATTCCGAATAATATTCTGTCTCCTATATTGGAGTTTAACTCCGTGCATATCATCATTATCGGTATAATGTTCGGTGTGGCCATGCTTTATATGGGACAGAAAGCAGATACTCTGACCGAGGTTATCGATGATATCAATATAATCGCAATCCTTTCAAACTCATACCTGAACCGCTTTATTCCGGCATATGTCGGACTTATGGTATGCGGACAGATACTCACGGAGTCATATCACGTTCTATCCGGTTTCCTAAGACTCCTCCTGATGGTTGTAATTGCAGATTTATTAATACTTGCGGCATATACCGCAGTCGTATGCATACGTCTTAAAGTAAGCCCCAGGGTTTATATCCATAAGATGCTGCCTTCGTTTATCATAGGCCTGTCGAGTGCCAGTGTAGGAGCGATATTCATGCCTGCCATCGACACATTGCTCGGACCTCTTGGTGTAGACAGTGATTTTTCGGGCCTGTCATACAACCTCGGAAGCATACTCTTCCGTCCGGGATACTGCATCGTATTTACGGCCTGCAGCTTATTCACAGCGGGCATGTACGGAATTGAGGTAACCTGGTCATGGATAATAGCAGCATTCCTGCTTTCGTTTATCCTTTCCGTAGCTACGCCTCCGGTAATGGGCGGAACTACAGTATGTTTCTCAATCTTGTTCTCGCAGCTCGGCTTGAACTCTCAGGCACTTGCCATGATTATTTCAATCAATGCCATTTTCGAGTTCCTGACGGTTGCCGTAAATAACTACTGCCTGCAGAGCGAGATTGTCCTCCTCGGACATTCAATTAACGCTCTGGATGAGGAGAAACTCAGAAAATTATAATAGGGGTTAAGGCCGCGCAGATTATAACCCTTTCTTAACCGTAAAAGTGTATAATAAGCGCGGATTATATTAAAAAGGAGACTACTATGAAAATCACTACATTCAGCCCGCTTATAGTTACTAATTCAATCGATAAAAACGTCAACTTGTTTGAATCCCTGGGTTTTGAGATTGTACACAAACAGAATCCGGAAGGTGACGTCTACGACTTTACTATGAGGAATGCTGACGGATTTCAGATTGATCTGGCCAAAGCCGATATCGAAAAAGATATAACTATGATTCGCATGAACGTTTCTAATTTCGATGAGGCATTTGAAAGCCTTCAAGAGAAAGGTTTTGTTATAAAGGGCGGACATGTAGTTGAGACGGATTCATCAAAATCCGCAATGGTAATATCTCCGACAGGATTCGCTTTCGACTTGTGCGAGCATAAAAAATAGACAAGTGAGAAGAAACAGCAAAAGCAACTTTAATAGAAGAACACTCGCAGTATTACTTTCGCTGCTGATGCTTGCAGGCACACCTGCAGGCGCTTTTGCCGTGGATGAATTTGACGAGAGCGAAGATACAGAAAAAACAGAAGTAATCGCAACTTCATCAATGGAAGAGATCGCAAACGAAGTGGACCCTATCGATGGGAGCGAGGAGATTCCGTCGGATTATGCGTACAAATCTCTTATATTGGATGAGTCATATGCAGACGAAATCCAGGCATATGGAGCGGAGGAAGCATATTATTATGACGGAACTTATCTCCTGAAATATGGCACAGAGGAAGACGCACAAGCAGCTCACGATGCCCTGGCAGAAGAATACGGTGAGGATGCGGTTATTCCGAACATTCCTTTGTCTATCAGCGATACAAAAAGGACATATGGTTGGGGAACCGATTATATGAATATGGACGTTGAACAGACCAGGGTATCCGGGGGTGCTCCGGTCACCGTTGCAGTTGTAGATACAGGTATTGCAAAGTCGCATAGTGTTTTTGCGGGCAGAGAGATTGTAGATGCCTATGATTTCGTCAGAGGTAAAGAAGGATCTGCAGTGGATGACAACGGTCACGGCACGGCAGTATGCGGCATCATAGCCGAGTCAACACCGAATAATGTCAAGATAATGCCGATCAAGGCGCTGGATGCAAGAGGGTATTGCGACACTTTCACCGCACTTGCTGCCATAGAATATGCCCAGGAAAACGGCGCTGACATAGTGAATCTGTCCTTCGGCGGATACGCCTCAAATAGATATGAGATGGATTGTGCCAACGATCTCTTTAGGGTTTTTACACCTTTGTTAATATGCGCATCCGGTAATGAAAGCCTTGATATGGATAAAATCGAAGTAAATGAATTTCCTGCAGAACTGGATAATACAGTAAGCGTGGGCTCATTCAATATAGAGGGAGAACGCAGCGATTTTTCCAATTACGGAACTAATTTGGATTTTGCAGCTCCGGGAGATGAAATCGCCATTGCAGATTACAAAGGTGGCTATGTATTGGGAAGCGGAACGAGTTTTTCATCTCCGTATGTAGCAGCTGCAGCCGCATTGATTAAAGCGGAGAATCCGGGCCTGGAAAAAGAAGATATAATAAGTGACTTGCAAAGAGAATCCATTGATATGGGAAACAACGGTAAGGATCCTTATTATGGAATTGGTTGCCCTAAGTTTGATCCGGCAGAGTATACGGGTGAGAAGTTCGATATAAACGAAAAACCGTTAATAATCACCAATTTAAATAACAAAGTTTATACCGGACAGGCAATTACGTTTACTCCACGCATAATCACGCGCGGCAGGCTGTTGAAGAAAGGCGAAGATTATACCGTGAACTTCAGCAATAATGTAAATGCCGGAACGGCTTCCATGACTATAGAAGGAATCAATGATTTCGAGGGAAACAAGACAGTATCCTTCAAGATTACAAAAGCAGCCAATACCATAAGTGCTGCCGGCAAGACTGCAAAGGTAAAGAAATCCAAAGTAAAGAAGAAGAAACAGACTCTAGCCATATCCAAACTGGCTACGATAAGCAGAGCGCAGGGCGCAGTTACGTATACGAAGCTGGGTGGAAGCGGCAAACTGTCTATCAACGGAACTACAGGTAAGGTGACAGTAAAGAAGAAAACCAAGAAAGGTACTTACAGGATGCATGTGAGAATTACTGCTTCGGGTAACGGCAACTATGAAGCTGCAAGCAGGTATGTAACACTTACTGTAAAGGTTAAATAAAAAGCCTGAACTAACAGACGAGGACGTAAAATGGATATATATGAAAAAGTGGAATTGCAGGAATGTCCGTACTGCGGAGGACCGGGACTACTAGAGGAGGCCAACGGCTGGTGCTGGTATGTGATGTGTCTTGACTGCGGTGCTCAGACAGGTGAGATGGGATACAAATCCGATGAAGACAGAGAGGATGCGGCCTTGAAGGTAGCAAATCTTTGGAACATCGGAAAGGTCGTCAGAAGCGACAGAAGCGAATAGGAGATTTCGGAGACAAGACTTATGTCGGCTGGAACTTCACCAAGTGGCTTGTAGACAGAGAGGGCAATGTCGTTGCAAGGTTTGAGCCTACAGAGGATATGAAAGAGGTAAGAAAAGCTGTAGAAGCTGCTCTTTAAACGTCTAAAAGGTGTATAATATGTAACAGTAAAAATGATCGTACGTGTACGGTCATTTTGATTTACACAATAGGAGAAAAGAAAACAAGTGATTAAGTTTGTAAACAAAAAAACAAGGATTAATACGACGGATATTAATTGCATGACCGAGAGTCTTAATTTTATACGAGAAGGACTCAGTGATGCCGGTGTAAACAGCAAACTTGCAATTAAGGCCGAAATGCTTTCAGATGAGATGATTGCTGCTATGCTTTCGCATTCAGACGGAAGCAGCATGGATATACAGGTCAGGAAATATCTCAGCGATACAGTCATCAACATCAGAATGAAAGGAGAGGAGTTCGAACTGTATTCTGATGACTCGGAGAGCCTGGCTGATGCCGAGGATGAAATAAGGGAAGAAATCATTAGGGGCTTTTTGCTCAGGGCTTACGGCGAGAATCTCAAATACAGTCATAAGAAAGGCATTAACAGAGTTACGATTAAGGCAGAGGAAGCGCAACGTTCGATGATGAAGTCGACCCTGATTGCTCTCGCGTTTGCCTTGATTTTGGGTATGTTGATGAAAACTGCAATGCCTGAGACAACAGCTGTATGGATAGCTGATTACATACTCACACCTTTCAGGACCATGTTTATGAGTGCTCTTAAAATGGTAATCGGTCCGGTTGTGTTCTTTTCCATCGTTACATGCCTGTCTCAGTTTAAGGACATATCTGAGCTCGGAAAGATAGGCATGAAAGTGCTGTCGACATATATGTTTACCACGGTGATGGCGGTCGTTATAGCCACATCGGTTTTCTTTGCGATTAAACCCGGACAGATAGGAGCCGCACTCACCGGACAGATGGAGTCGCAGGCTGTTGACATAGCCACTGATGTTGACACTTCACTTCTTAATACAATAGTGAATATAGTGCCGTCGAATTTCGTCAAACCTTTCCTCGAAAATGACACATTGCAGATAATATTCCTCGCTCTGATATGCGGGATTGCAGTCGGGATGATAGGGGATTACAGCAAGGTCCTGAAAGAGTGGTTTGAAGCATGCAATTCATTATTCCTCACGGTTACGACTATAGTGGCCAGATTCATACCGTTCGCGGTATTCTGCTCGGTCAGTCTTATGATCTATCAGATGGGCGGAAAATCCATGCTGTCACTTCTCGGTGTATTTGTGACTCATAGCATTGCTATAGTGTTGATGCTCGTTCTTTATGGAATTCTCGTGCTTATTGTTGGCAGACTGAGCCCGCTTAAGTTCTTCAGTAAAGCCAGGGAAAGCATGGTGACGAGTCTTATGCTCATGTCGAGCTCCGCAGCCATGCCTACCAACATGAAAACATGCACGGAAAAACTCGGAATATCACCTAAAGTTGCGAATTTCTCAATACCGCTCGGTGCTACGATAAACATGGATGGTACATGCAGTTTCCTTACGATATTCGGTCTTTATTTGGCAAGGCTGTACGGAATGGATGTAAATGTATCGACAGTTCTTTCAATGGCAATCACGATAATATTACTGTCGCTGGGAGCACCGGGGGTGCCGGGATCGGGATTGGTTTGCCTCGGCATCGTCGTTACTCAGCTTGGCGTTCCTATTGAAAGTCTGGGATTGGTAATGGCCATTAACCCGTTTGTAGATATGCTGGATACTATGTCCAATATAACAGGGGATATCGCTGCTGCAACGGTAACCGCGAAGAGTGAGGGACTGCTGGATACGGAAGCATTTAACAGTTGATATGGAATTGTAAACTTTATTGCTAATTTGATTGAGATTTGTTTGCTAAAATGTTACAATCACACGGTATTAAAAAAAGATAATTAAATGATGCGAAATGAAAGGAGAACATTTCAAATGAAAGTTGCAATTAACGGATTCGGACGTATCGGAAGACTTGCATTCAGAAAGATCTATGCAGAGAAGGATATCGAAGTCGTAGCAATCAACGACCTGACAAGCAATGACATGCTTGCACATCTTCTCAAGTACGACAGCGTTCAGAAGAAATTCGAAGCTGAGATTTCAGTAGATGACAAAGGCATCGTAGTAGACGGCAAGACATATCCTGTATATGCTGAGGCTGATGCTTCCAAGCTCCCTTGGGGTGAACTCGGTGTTGACGTAGTACTCGAGTGCACAGGATTCTATACATCAAAGGAAAAATCGCAGGCTCATATCGACGCAGGTGCTAAGAAGGTTCTTATCTCCGCTCCTGCAGGAAATGACATGCCTACTATCGTATATAACGTAAACCATGACACACTGACAAAGGATGACGCTATCGTATCCGGAGCTTCCTGCACAACCAACTGCCTCGCTCCTATGGCTAAGGCACTTGCAGATTTCAAGGAGCTTCAGACAGGTTTCATGACAACAATCCACGCTTACACAGGTGACCAGATGATCCTCGACGGACCGCACAGAAAAGGTGACCTCAGAAGAGCAAGAGCAGGAGCTGTTAACATCGTTCCTAACTCAACAGGTGCTGCAAAGGCTATCGGCCTGGTAATTCCTGAGCTCTCCGGCAAACTCTTCGGTAACGCTATGAGAGTTCCTGTTCCATCAGGTTCAATCACAATCCTCGACGCTATCGTAAAAGACCCTACAGATTCCGTATCTGTTGAGAGCATCAATGCTGCAATGAAGGCTGCTGCTAACGAGTCATACGGATACACAGAGGAAGAGATCGTATCCAGCGACGTAATCGGAATGAGCTTCGGTTCACTCTTCGACGCTACACAGACTATGGTAAGCGAAGCAGGAGATCACACTTACGAAGTAAGAGTAACATCTTGGTACGACAACGAGATGAGTTATGTATCCCAGCTCGTAAGAACACTCATGCACCTCGGTACACTCGTATAGTAAGTAGGAAATACGCATTATAAAATTCCCGCCGATTGGCGGGAATTTTTGATGTCATTGATTATTTCAGAATTTCATTAAGAGCGCGTATGGCGGTATCGATTTCTTCTTCGGTGTTGAAGTTGCCGAAACTGAATCTGATGGTGCCTGTAGGGAAGGTTCCTATGCTCTTGTGAGCTGCCGGTGCGCAGTGAAGGCCGACTCTGGTCATGATGCCGTAATCCGCATCGAGCATAAAGGCAAGCTCAGCGCAGTCTATCTTAAGCGTTTGAATCGATACGACTGCGGTTCTTCCTTCCGTTCCTTTGAGTCCGTATATCTTAATGAGGCCTTCTTCCTCAAGTGGTGTGATGCCGTCTATAAAGCGCTTGGTAAGGGCGAGCTCGTGCTTTTCTATATTGCTCATTCCTACTGCGGATATCCATTTGAGTGCTGCATTCAGACCTACGATGCCCGGGAGATTCATGGTGCCGGGCTCAAATCTGTCAGGCATGAAGTCAGGGATTTCTTCACTGTGGCTGATAGAACCGGTGCCTCCTGAGATAATCGGATCTATTAGAGATATCATGTCCTCATCGAGTATAAATCCGCCTATGCCCTGAGGGCCGAGAAGGGACTTGTGGCCCGTAAAGCATAGGGCATCTATGTGCATCTCTTTCATATCGATAGGGATGACGCCTGCGGACTGTGCGGAATCGACTATCAGTTTAATCCCGTGTTCGTGGGCTATGGCACCGACTTCGGCTATAGGGTTGATTGTTCCTACGAGATTGCTCGCGTGAGTCATGACTATGGCCTTTGTGTTAGGCTTGATCATGGAGCTAAGTTTTGAGAGCTCGAGTTCGCCTTTGTCATTTGCGGGAATCCTGTCGAACTCAACTCCTTGTTTTTCGAGCTGAACGAGAGGGCGCATTACGGCATTATGCTCCATGGATGAACATAGTACATGGTCTCCAGGTTTAAGAAAACCTTTGAGCACTACATTGATGGACTCCGTAACATTCTTGGTGAATACGACATTCTTGCAGTCGGATGCACCGAACATGTCTTTCAGTAATTCTCTCGTTTCGAAGACGAGCCCTTCGAGAGTATATGCGCTTTGATATCCGCCGCGATTAATGTTTGCGCCGACTTTGGTCATGTATTCATACACCGCATCCGAGACCTCCTGCGGTTTCGGAAATGAAGTGGCGCCGTTATCCAGATATATCTTGTCCATTATATTCCTCCGTTTGACCGGCGATACCGATCGTTCTTTTAAACTATTGTACTAAAGTTCAGCTTAAAAACGTATAGAAATTCATTATGAAAAAGAGTACAAAAATAGCGAAATTTCACACCTTGTGCTCCTTGAAAGAAAATGTCCGATATCATATAATCAAAACAGAGTTTGACTCACAAAAATCCGGAGATTTTAATGACTGATATCAGCACATATAAGAAAATACATTGTCTCGGCATTGGCGGCATAGGTTTGTCGGCTGTTGCCGAGATTCTTAATGACAGAGGTTTTATTGTTAGCGGAACCGACATCAACCCGAGCAAGGTAACAGAACACCTTGAATCGGTTGGTATTAAAGTGTACAACTCGCACGAGGCCGAAAACGTAGAGGATGTCGATGCAATAGTTTATTCTGCTGCCGTATCGGATGATAATCCTGAAGTTATAAGAGCCAGGGAACTTGGACTTCCTATGTTCTCAAGAGCTGAGGTTCTGGGCATGATTATGGATGATTATGAACACTCCGTGGCCATATGCGGCACTCACGGAAAGACAACCGTTACATCCATGACTTCTCTCATACTCAGAAATGCAGACTTTAAGCCTACGATACTCGTAGGAGGCAACCTCCCGCAGATTCACGGCAATGTCGAGATCGGCGGCACGGGATATCTCGTAAGTGAGGCATGTGAGTATATGGACAGTTTCCTCGAGCTTCGTCCGACTATCGGTGTCATACTGAATATCGATTCCGATCACCTCGATTATTTCAAGGACATGGATCATATAGTCAAATCCTTCCGCGCATTTGTGGAGAAGATTCCGCAGGACGGTGTCATCATCGCATTTGGCGGCAATCCTTTCGTAAGGAGCATACTCAAGGATAAGACGAATAAGATCACATACGGATACAGCGAGGGTAACGACTACTACGCAGAGAACATAGAGTTTGACGAAAACGGCAACCCGAGTTTCGACATCTGCAAGGCAGGACAGACTTTAACGCATCTGAGTTTGTCCGTACCGGGAGAGCACAATGTCCTGAACGCAATGGCTGCATACGTAACCACATCTTACCTCGGTGCGAGTGATGAGGTTATAGCGCAGACTCTCAAGGAGTACAGCGGAACAGGCAGGCGTTTTGACTTCAACGGCACTACCGAAAACGGAGTCAAGGTAATCGATGATTATGCTCACCATCCGACGGAGATAAAGGCGACTCTGTCCGCAGCAAGGAACGTAAAACATAAAAAACTCTGGCTTATTTTCCAGCCGCACACATATACGAGGACCAAAGCTCTGTTTAATGAATTCACGGATGCCTTTGAGGATGCCGACGTGCTGGTGCTGACGGATATATATGCCGCCAGAGAAAAGGATATATACAATGTTTCATCGTATAAATTGATGAACGCCATCAGACAGAAACATCCGGATAAGCAAGTCTACTATGTCAAAGACTTCGAGGACATCGTCAAATACATCAACAAGTTTGCCCAGGAAGGCGATATCGCGATGACTATGGGCGCAGGAGATGTATATAAAGTTGGAGACATGCTTTTGAATAAGGAAGAGCAAAAGATATAACTACTTTACACAACCAGGAGGTCCCCGCCATGCCAAGTGATGCATTTTCCAATCTCAGACTATTTACCTGCAATTCTCATCCCGAACTCGCCGAAGAGATCGCGGATCACATGGGAGTTGAGCTGGGCAAATCCACTGTTACCAAGTTCAGCGACGGAGAGACGAGCGTAAGTATTTGGGATTCGGTAAGAGGTAAAGATTGCTTTATCATTCAGTCTACGAGTTCTCCGGTCAACGACCATATAATGGAACTTCTGATAATGGCAGATGCTCTCAAGAGAGCTTCGTGCAGAAGCGTAACTGCCGTTATTCCGTACTATGGTTATGCCCGTCAGGATCGTAAGGCCAAGGCCAGAGATCCTATTACATCCAAACTTGTAGCCAATATGATTACGGCAGCCGGCATAGGCAGAGTTATCACTATGGACCTGCACGCATCACAGGAACAGGGATTCTTCGATATACCGGTTGACCACATGATAGGACAACCGCTTCTCACAGACTATTTCAAGCTCAAGGACCTGGACGACCTCGTAATAGTATCTCCGGACCACGGCTCGGTAACAAGAGCGCGCAACATGGCCAAACCATTCAATGTGCCTATTGCCATAATCGACAAGAGAAGGCCTGAGCCTAACAAGAGCGAGATAATGAACATAATCGGTGAGGTCGAAGGCAAGAATTGCGTTATACTCGATGACATGATCGACACGGCGGGAACTATATGCAACGCAGCTAAAGCTTTGACGGACCTCGGTGCCAAATGCGTATATGCATGCGCTACACACGGAGTTCTCTCGGGGCCTGCTATCGAAAGAATAGAGGCAAGCCCGATTAAAGAAATGGTGCTTCTCAACACAGTGCCTATTCCTGAAGAGAAGAGACTTAAAAAGATAACAATACTCTCCGTAGGACATATATTTGCGGAGACGATTTCAAGAGTATATTCAAATAAGCCGATTTCGGTAATGTTTGATGCGAGATAGCATAGACGACGAACTTTCGGATTAACGGAACATGATTTGATGGGACTTTTCAGACGTTTTAAATCAAATAAGAAAACAGGGAGCGGCAGCGCAAGCGATACATATGTGATAGTCGGGCTGGGAAATCCCGGTGCGGAGTATGCCAAAACACGACACAATATGGGATATAGAGCCCTGGATGTATTGGCTGAGAGCAACGCCATTGAAATCAGAAAGACAAAGTTCCATTCGATCATAGGACAGGGCAGAATAGCAGGGCGCAAGGTCGTGCTGGTCAAACCCGAGACATATATGAACAAAAGCGGGATTGCCGCCAGAGAATCGGCCATGTACTTCGATGTTCCGTCGGAGAATCTCATCATTATTTATGACGATGTAGATCTTCCTACCGGCTCGATAAGGATACGCAAGTCGGGTGGTGCCGGGACGCACAACGGAATGAAATCCGTGATATCGGAAATCGGAACCAAAGAATTCCCGAGGATAAGAATAGGCGTAGGTGCGGCATCTGCCGATGAGGACCTGGTGGACAGGGTTATAGGCAAAGTACCGAAAGAAGAGCAGGCTGTACTCGATAAAGCTGCAGCTGATGCAGCGGCGGCGGCAGAGGACATAATCAGGCTCGGGACTGAGGTAGCCATGAGCAGACACAATCACGTGGCAGAATGATTAGAAATTATACAGGGGTGAGCGGAAGCAGGACGGCATATCTGCTGTCGCGCAAGCTCAGGGAAGAGAATAAGTTATTGGCGGTGGTCTCCGGTGCGCAAGCAGCAGCCAGCCTGGCGGGGGACCTCGTTTTTTGTGTGCCTGAAGCCGAGGTCATTGTTCTCCCTGAGAGTGAGGATGTACAGATTCTGTATGAGGCAAGAGACAGGGCTGCGCTTATCGAGAGAATAAAGGCGCTACAAGTTTTATCTGAGCCTGCGGACATGTCAAAGCCGCCTGTAGCTGTAATCGCACCCGTATCTTCGGCAGTAAAATTTACGGCGGATCCGAAGAATTTCGGTGCAAATATTACGAGGATTAAAACAGGAGAACGCATCGATCCTTCCATGCTCAGGGACATACTTGTCAGCGCAGGATATAAGGCGAGTGCTGTTACCGAATCCGAAGGGGAATTCACTTCAAGAGGAGGAATACTTGACGTATATCCTCCGGCATCGAACAGACCTGTCAGAATTGAATTCTTTGACGATGAGATCGAATCTATAAGGGAATTCGACAGCGAGAGCCAGCGTTCGTTTGCCGTGCTTGATGAAATCAGCATAGGACCGGCCGCGGAGTTTATCCCCTCAAATGTGGAAAAGGACAAAGCCCTCGATATCATAATCAAGGAATACGATAAAAGGATTAAGAGAATTCGCAAAGAACTTCCGGATCCGGATGCTGAGGATGGAAGGATAGAGAAACTTGAGGAATACAAGGGCAGGCTCAAGGACATATTCGAAGGCAATATGAACCTTCAGATTTATGCGGATTTCCTCGAGTATTTCGATGTACCTAAGTTCAGGCTGTGGGATTATGCGAGAGATTGCGGGCTGGCGCTGGTAGATCCCGAGGCGGTTCTAAAAGAATTGGCAGAACCACACACAGCGGCAGAACTGTATGAGATATATAAGGCTATGAGCCTGGATGTATTTACACCTTTCCCGGAGAGGATAGAAGGTGCGGACAGAATAGATGAGATTATCAATATCAGGAGCAGGCAGATTGCGCCTTTCAATGGCAAGATAGATCTCTTTGCATCTGAGATAGGAAGACTCACTTCCCGAGGCTATGATGTCGTAATTGCAGCAGGAGGGGATGAGAAGAATCAAAGGGTCAGAGAGTATCTGGATATTGCAGAGATCAAATCTGCAGACGGCCATGTAAGCTACAATAACGGAAATCTTTCATCGGGATTCCTGATGGATGACGAGAAGATTTGCTATATATCCGAGACGGATATATTCGGACAGTCCGTTAAACAAAAGAGAAAGCCGCTTAAAAAGAAAAAATCCGCGGATACAATACAATTCTCAGATCTCAAGAAAGGAGACTATGTAGTGCATGAGGCGCACGGCATAGGACGATTTGAGGGAATACATCCTCTGAGTGCGGACGGTCAGACCAGAGACTATTTGCTCATCAGGTATGCGGGTTCGGATACTCTGTATATTCCGACAGAGCAACTGGATGTCATTCAGAAATACATCGGAAACTCAGGTAATGCGCCTGCGCTTTCGAAATTGTCGGGAGGTAGCTGGGCGCGGACGAGAGAACGCGCCAGAAGAGCCGTCGAGGAGATTGCGGAAGACCTCGTAAGGCTCTATGCCGAGAGGCAGGCTGCCGGCGGCCACGCGTTTGGAGAAGACACGGTATGGCAGGCTGAGTTTGAGGATGCTTTTCCTTATGAAGAAACTGACGATCAGCTGAGGGCGAGTGAAGAGATTAAAGAGGATATGCAAAAGGCCCTACCTATGGACAGGCTGCTATGCGGAGATGTCGGCTATGGTAAAACCGAAGTTGCGGCAAGGGCGGTATTCAAATGCATATCCGAGGGCAAACAAGCGGCAATACTCGCTCCCACAACTCTTTTGGTCGATCAGCATTATCATAATCTGAGGGAGAGGTTTTCGAACTTCCCGTTTGAAATCGAAGAACTGTCCAGATTCAGATCGGATGCGGATCAGAAAAAGATCGTAAAAGGAATTAAAGACGGAAGCATAGACCTGGTAATAGGCACTCACAGACTTCTGTCCGACGATGTGAAGTTTAAAGACCTCGGTTTACTCGTAATAGACGAGGAGCAGAGATTCGGTGTAAGGCATAAAGAAAAGATAAAGCAGCTCAAGAGCAATGTAGACGTACTGACTCTTTCGGCCACCCCTATACCGAGGACTCTCAATATGTCGCTGACCGGTATCAAGGACATCAGTATAATCGATGAGCCGCCGGGTGACAGATTACCTGTCAGTACATTTGTGAGCCCTTACGACGAAGCAATGCTCACAAATGCGCTCGAGCGAGAGCTCGCGCGCGGCGGGCAGATTTTCGTAGTCAGCAACAGAGTTATGGGAATCAATCAGGTGGCCGAAACGATAGAGAGGCTTGCACCAAATGCGAGAGTAGCAGTCGGACACGGCAGGATGAGCGAGGAGACACTCGAAGCGACGATGAAGGATTTCATCGAAGGGAAGACGGATATACTCGTTGCTACCACAATAATAGAAAACGGCATAGACATACCTAATGCCAACACTATGATAATTCTAAACGCAGACAGATTCGGACTGGCGCAGCTATATCAGCTGAGAGGCAGAGTCGGGCGCTCGCACAGACTTGCATATGCATATCTTATGTATCAGCCGGGCAAAGTCCTGACCGATCTCGCAAGGAAGAGGCTTGCTGCCATAAGAGAGTTCACCGAGTTCGGCGCAGGATTTAAACTCGCCATGAGAGACTTGGAACTCAGAGGGGCAGGGAATATACTTGGCGAAGCTCAGAGCGGCCACATTGAGAGCATAGGATATGAGCTCTATTGCAAGGAAGTTGACAGGGCAGTGAGGAGGCTCAAAGGAGAGACCGTTACCGAGGCGAGGTCTGACATCAGCATTGAACTACCGGTAAGAGCATCGATTCCTGCATCATATATCGAGGAGGAATCCCTTAGACTTCAGGCCTACAAGAGAATAGCCTCAATAATGTCAGAGAAAGACGCTCGTGATGTTGCCGATGAACTAAGAGACAGATACGGAGAATTGCCGGATGAGGCAAGAGATCTCATTAAGATAGCCGAGATAAGAGCGCATGCCGAGAGGATAGGGGCTGCCAATATATCCTCGAAGGATAAGAGGATACTCATAAGGTTTACCGATGCGGGCAAACTCCATCCGTACGCTGTGGTCATGACGAGCGCAGAGTTCGGAACAGATCTTTCAATCACGAGTGGCAACAGAACTTTCATCGAACTAAAGACCAAGAGCCCTTCGGATCCCGATAGATTACTCGAACTCATGCGAGCCCTGATAAAAACACCGGAAGACGAAGCCGAAGCGGCCTCATAACTTCACTTTGAAGGCTCAAACTAGTATAATTAATTGGTTAGGATAAAGTTATTACAAGCTTTTGTGAGCTGAATAATAGAGAGGAAAACTCATGCTGTTTACAAACATCGGAATAATAGACGAAAACTTTAATTATGTACCGGATATGACAGTCGGCGTTCAGGCCGACAGGATTACATATGTGGGCAAGGAAATCCCTCAAGATGCGGAATTCTTCGGAGATCGCTACGACGGTACGGGCAAAGTCCTGATGAGCGGGTTTTACAACGCTCACGGTCACTCTCCGATGAGCCTCATGAGAGGATACGGAGAAAACCTCAGCCTGCATGACTGGCTCAATAACAAGATATTTCCTTTCGAAGACAAATTGTACAAAAAAGCCGTTTATTGGGCTACATTACTCACAATGGCTGAGTCGCTCAGGTTCGGAATAGTATCGACAAATGATATGTACTATTTCATTGATGACATGGTCAGGGCATACAGCGTTTCAGGCGCCAAGACCAATATATGCAGATCCGTCGTTAATCCGACAGGATTGCCTATCAATGAATGCGAAGGCTTTAAAGAAATGCGCGATGCCATCATGATGTATGACGGATTTGAAAACGGAAGAATCCACGTCGATGCAAGTGCGCATGCAGAATAAACAAATAACGAAAA
>CADAJM010000015.1 GCA_902788245.1 uncultured Eubacteriales bacterium
AAATATACTGCTGAAGGTAAAAAAATATACCAGGATGACAAAGGATACTACTACGAAGTTAATAAGGGTAAGACCAAAGAGAAAGGACATTGGGAATATGATAAAGGCTGGCGCGATGGTGATTTCCGATATAAATTTGACGGAAAAACCTACAGTGATTAGCATCTTCCCACAGACATAGTTCTAACCATAAAAACGGCACCGGCTACCCTGCCCGTGCCGTTTTTCATTCTCTGAAAGCCTTGAAATTGATATATTTATAACGATTTGTGATGTTTTTGTGAAGGCCCTTTCATATTGACATCACATAATTGTAAACGTATAATTATTGGGTATATATTATGGACTTTTTATTTAAGGAGGTATTGTTATGGATCAACAAAACAAAGGCCAATTTAACTCCAATTTCGGATTCCTTATGGCCGCTCTTGGTTCGGCAGTCGGCCTCGGTAACCTTTGGGGATTCCCGTATAAGATGGGACTCGGCGGAGGATTCGCATTCCTCGTACTTTATGCTATCCTCCTCGTAGTTGTAGGTTACCCTTTGGTACTTTCCGAAATCGCAATCGGACGTAAATCACAGAAGGCTGCCATCGAAGCATTTACAGAGATCAATCCTGCATTCAAGTTTAACGGTGTTCTGCAGACAGCAGTTCCGTTCTTCCTGATTGCATTCTATTGTACATTCGGCGGATATGTAATGAAGTATCTCTTCATTTCCCTCGGAATGTTCGGCGGCAAGCAATTTGATCCGGGTGAAACATTCGACGCTACACTCGCAAGCGGTTCATCCGTAATCTGGGTGCTCATATTCCTTGCGCTCACAGTTCTGATCGTGCTCGGCGGTGTATCCGGCGGTATCGAGAAATTCTGTAAGATTGCTATGCCTGCACTCTTCGTAATGTTGGTTGTAATCGTAATCAGATCCTGCACACTTCCTGGAGCAGGCGCAGGACTTGCTTTCCTGTTCAAACCTCACTTTGAAGGTATGTCTTCTGCATCCGGATTTTTCAATACAATTAAACTTGCAGGAAGCCAAATGTTCTTCTCTCTCTCTCTTGCATCAGGATGTCTCATCGCTTACGGTTCATATCTGAGCAAAAAAGAGAATCTTGAGAAAGACGCAGTTTATATCACCATCGGTGATACAGTTGCAGCACTTCTCGCAGGTCTCGCAGTAATGCCTGCTTGCGCAGCCTACGGTATTGAATATGGCGCAGGTCCTGGACTCCTCTTCGTATCCATGCCTACTATTTTCAATGACATGGCAGGTGGTGCTTTCTTCGCATTCCTGTTCTGGCTGCTGGTATTCTTCGCTTGTCTCTCCTCCTCCATCGGTATGATGGAAGGCGGTATCTCTGCTATTCTCGACAGCAGAATTAAAGCAGGTAAATCAGCCAACAGATTCGGCGTTACAATGGTAATGGCAGCATGGGCACTCATTGGAAACCTTATTACAACTCTTGACGGCCTTGGCTCAACTGATAGAGTTGCTTGGTTCCGTATTTTCAATGCACCTCATGCTCTTTACATTTGGGATGCTCTTGCAGAAGGTATACTGATGCCTCTTACAGGCTTCATCATGGCCATCCTCATCGGTTGGGTAGTACCTCACTACATCGATGATGAAGTTGAGTCCAGTTCACCGTTTAAGACAAAGGGATTTTTCGATTTCTGCATCAAGTATCTCGGACCTCTGTTCATGGCTATGATTATTTTCGGACAGCTCATGGCTACTGTAACAGGACAACTCTAAAGCATCATTCTATATTAATGAATACTATAAAGCCCGGCATCTGCCCAATGTCATTAAGTTAATGACAAAAAGAATCAACTGGGAACTGCAGAATATGTGGATCCCAGTTTTTCATTGCGTGAATATCGATTTTGAATCTGCGGTAGGGTAAGATGTTTACTGCATTGGGAATGGCAAGTTATTTCGGCGCACTTCAAGCACGCCCATCCTGGACTCGTCCCGGTATGTGCTCATTGCTTTCCGTTTTGTACTATTGGTGTGCGAATTATGCTATTCTATAAGTGAAATTGATTGCTGCACCATTTTTACGCTTGGACAGGCGTCTTTCAAATTTCCGGTTTGGACGAACCGGAACAGTGTATTTAGCGATCATAGTTTCAACATCCGGCGGATGCATTTTTCCAGCAAGCAATTTCCTGCACATATGGACAGCGACAGTGAAATTGATCTTGTATGCATGCTTGCTAACAGGCTTCTGAATGATCACCTGGGCAGTGATCCATTCAGTGAAGTTGTAAAGGACAAGTGATGCAAACACTTCCTGGAGAATGCATTCAGCTTTTTTTGAGTGAAAACTCAGCAATCCAACAGTATATTTCAAACTTCTGAATGAAGTTTCTATTCCCCAGCGAAGAGCATACAGTTCTTTCAACTTATCCGGTGGATATTGATCAGCCGGAAGATTGGTAACAAGTGTTTCCAACAGATCATCAGATATCCGCACTCTTACGATCCTATACTTCAGGTTGTAAAATGCCGGCACAGAATCACGGCTCCGATCAAGTCTAGGAAGATAGTCAAAGTTCACATTCTTAGGGACAAATCTGTAATGGTTCCTATCTTTGAACAGTTCTTTGGTCGCAATTGTACAACTGCGAGTCAGATTCATAGAGATATCCAGATCGAATTCATCTGTATCCGGTACATTCAGAGCGCTTACTATCCCGTTTTTCCCGTCTTTGATTCGCATCAAATAGAACCAGCCCCTCTCATGGATATGCGCTAATGTGTTATATGATTCATATCCTCGGTCTGCTATGAGAAGCGCCTTTTGAACAGGCGATGTTTCGATCATTTGGATCAAAGCTTTTCGTTCATGCTGCTTCTTGCTTTTCTGCACCACCATGTCGAGATAGGTTCGCTGAAGCAAGTCGTAAAGAGCGGTCAAATGGATCATATTATATGGCTTTTGACCATTTGTGCCGGGATAGTATGAATCTGCATCATCAGGATCAGTTGGTGTCTGAATCTCCGTTCCATCAACTGCCAGAATACGTAAATCATTCTCGGTTCTTGCCGGAGAGATTTCCTCCATCCGGGTGTTAAAGCCAATAAGCAAATCTTTGAAAACATCTGCCTTCAACTTGCTCCGCATCTGTACAACCGCAGATGAAGATACATGAGAACCTTCACAACAGAAGTAATCTATAACCTCGTTCGTAAGCGATCCTCCATGCATATTCAGAATGAAATGGATTAACGTACAAAATGTCAGCTTTCTTTTTCTGGTAAAATCCCGTCCTGGGTTATGACAATAAAGTTCAGGGTGTGCTGCGAGTTCAAGTACTTGTTCGACCAGAGATCGTTTCACACATGCTGCATCCATTTGAAAACCTCCTTTCAAGTGTGTGTCTTACCTCTGATCAAAGGGCCGCTTTTATTGGGTTTGATATATGACCAATAAAAGCGGCCGCACAAACCGGCCATTGTGTCAAGTATTATTTAAAAAGAAAGATCGCGCGCTCGGTGGGGCGGGTGCAAGTGGGGCGGGCATAAAAGCGCGCAATGCGTTTAAGAAAAAAATACCCCCTCATCATTTCTGATGAAAGAGTATCTCTTCGTCATCTTAACTTAATGACATTGGGCATCTGCCGGGCTTTATTCTTCCCTATTTTGACACTCCGCCTATACGCATGTACAATTAACTCGGAGGAAGAGCAAATGAGATATATTGTTGAAATATTTCCGATACTTGCACAGCCAAACCTTATTTCAATATTGGTAAGAACTGTTTTGGCTATAATATGTGCCGGTATTATCGGATATGACAGACATACACATGGTGCGCCTGCGGGACTCAGAACGCATATACTTGTATGCGTCGGTGCTATGATTGCTATGAGCACTGGCCAATACACTTCCCTTGTATTCGGCAGTGCAGATATTACACGTATCGGCGCTCAGGTAGTATCAGGAATAGGTTTTCTCGGAGCAGGCTCCATCATAGTCACAAGATCCAACCACATAGCCGGTCTGACAACCGCAGCCGGGCTTTGGGCATCCGCATGCATAGGACTCGCCTTGGGAGTCGGATTCTATGAAGGTGCTCTGGTAGGAACAGTAGCCGTTTACTTCACTGAAAGCCTTATCAGAGGCTGGTCCAAATCTCTAAGGAAAAACAAAGGAAACTTTTACAAAGATGACGACAAAGAAGTAAAGTCATCTGACGACTAAACTAAACCCCGAATCAAATCGATTCGGGGTAATTTATTAATTTCTTTTCATTACCTTTCTGGCAATTGCTATTGCAGGTTTATACGGGAACGGCCTGAGCGCTTTATCCGCTTCTTTTAATTTCTCAATGATAGGAATATGCTGCGGACAATGCTTCTCACATTTGCCGCATCCTATGCACTGGCTTGCAAATCCTGCTTCTTCTCTGAGAGCCATATTCTGCAGGAATTCATGTCTGGCTCCGCTCTTTTTCTCCATATACATGAGATTGTAAAAATGGAAATTTGCAGGTATGTCCACGCCCTGCGGACAAGGCATGCAGTATCTGCATCCCGTACATCCGACTTTCTCTCTTTCCTTGATTATCCTTTTAATATCTTCGACCAGGCTCTCGTCTTTATCGGTAAACTTCCCGACCTCGGCATCGGACGCAATCCTGATATTCTCCTCTACCATCTCTGTCGAATTCATACCGGAGAGTATGCATGTGACGCCCGGTTGGTTCCAGAGCCAACGAAGTCCGAGTTCCGCTGCGCTGTATCCGCTGCCTGAGTCCTTTAGTTCCTCAAGGGCCTTGCTCGGCAGATTGACGAGTTTTCCTCCGCGAAGAGGTTCCATTATTATTACCGGAATTCCCTTCTCATATGCGGCCTCAAGCCCTCTCCTGCCGGCCTGACTGGTCTCGTCAAGATAATTGTACTGAATCTGACAGAAGTCCCAGTCATAAGCGTTTAGAATCTCAATAAACGAATCGCTGTCTCCATGGAAAGAAAAGCCTATGTTTCTGATACTCCCGTCTGCTTTGTGATCCTCTATCCACTTCTCTATTCCGAGAGATTTCAGTTTCTCCCATTCCTGAGGAGCAGTGAACATGTGCATCAGGTAATAGTCAACATAGTCAGTTCTCAGTCTGCTGAGTTCCTCATTGAAAGTCTTGTCTATCGCCTTCATTGAGCGCATCATATACTGTGGTAACTTTGTGGCTATATACACCTTTTCTCTGCACTTGTTCTCATCAAGAACGCGCCCGAGCAGTTCTTCGCTTCCCGGATATATATATGCTGTGTCATAATAGTTGATGCCCTTTTCAACAGCCAGCATAAGCTCTTTTTCAGCCTTCTCGTAATCGATGCCGCTTCCCTTTCTTGTAAATCTCATGCAGCCGTATCCGAGCTGAGATATTTCATTTCCGTATTTATCATTTCTGTATAACATTATTCGTCCTTCTCATCAACACTATGCACTCCGCATGTTTGGTCATCGGAAAATTGTCATATGCCTTTATCTGAACAATCTCATAGCCGAGCTCTCTGAATAAATCGAGATTAATGCAAAGCGTCTTAGGATTACATGATACGTAAACAATCTCATCTATTCCGTACTCACACAGCATTTTTACGGCCTTGTCGTGTATGCCGGCTCGCGGAGGGTCTACAACTATGACATCCGGCTTTACAGGAATCTCATCGAGTTTTTCCTTTACGTCTCCGCATATATAATGGCAATTCTCTATTCCGTTAAGCGCTGTATTGTACCTCGCTGCTTCTATGGAATCCTCAACTATGTCTATTCCGTAAACGTCCTTTGCCTCAGACGCCATCAGCTGAGATATGGTGCCCGTGCCGCAGTACAGATCATATACGGTTTTGCCCGATACATCAGGTACAACTTTAAGCACATCTCTGTAAAGCCTTTCGACTGCGTCGATGTTTGTCTGAAAGAAAGCAAATGCATTTACTTTAAACTTCAGGCCGAGAATCTCCTCGTTGTAATACTCGCGCCCGTATAAAGTCTTGTGGCTTTCATCGATTACGGCATCAGCCAGGGCATCATTAAACGTCCTCATTATGCCGACTATTTCCATATCGAGTTCAGGCTGCAAATCCAAAAGCATATCCCTGAATCCATCTTCATCAAACTCAGCACTGGCCGTTACGATATTAATCAGCAGTTCGTTCGTCCTCACGCCGCATCTGACCACGAGATTTCTGAGCAGACCCTCGTGGGTTTTGCGATGATACGGTCTATACCCTTTAGAACGGCAAAATTCGAGCACAGAGCGCAGAACTTTATTAAATGATGCAGGAACCAATTGGCATTCGTCCGTCGTTATAATCGACATAAAACGCCCTTTATAGTGCATGCCGAGTTCGAGCTCTCCGCCCTTCTCGAGATCGCCGAAAGTATATTCCATCTTGTTTCTGTATCCGAAACAAGTAAGAGCCGGCTCCATTCCGAGATAAACCGACTCATCTATATCGTGCTTGTCGAGAAGTCTTCTCACCGACTTGTCTTTTGCAGCAAGTTGCTCCTCATATGGCACGCCCTGATAAATACATCCTCCGCAGTGTTCTTTACTTTTGCATTCCATTGTATTTGAATCCCAGCATTGTAATATCGTCGAACTGCTCGGCGGTTCCGACAAACTCATCGATCTCGTCTTTGACACCTTCCAGCAATTCCTGCATGCTTCTGTCTTTGTTGTCATTTAAAGCCGCCAGCATTCGTTCTGAACCGTATTGTTCCACATCGCGGTTTACAGCCTCAGGCACGCCGTCTGTGTATACGTAAATAACGTCTCCCGGATTGAGCTGAACTTCATACTGCCTGAACTTCATGCCTTCCATGGCGCCGAGAGCAAGGCTGTGTTTCTCTTTATAAAGTTCAAATGCACCGTCTTTTCTCATGATGGTCGGATACTCATGTCCGGCGTTGGCGCATTTCATAACACCGGTGTTAAGATCTATTATTCCGAGCCATACTGTAACGAACATATTGGCTTCGTTTCCGTCGCAAATTCCGGCATTGGCACTCTCAAATATTTCGGAAGGCTCTCCGCCGCTCTCCGCAAATCCTCTGAGCGTGGTCTTACTCTTCATCATAAACATCGCACCAGGTATGCCTTTTCCGGATACATCGGCGATTACAAGTGCAAGTTTATCCTGATCGACGAAGAAGAAATCATAGAAATCCCCGCCTACTTGTTTGGCCGGATGCATACTCGCATATAATTCGAATTTAGGATTTCTGAAATTAAAGTTTTTAGGAAGAGCTGCTGCCTGTATGTTGCGAGCAAGCAATAGCTCTTGTTTTATACGTTCTTCGGCTGCATCAATATACCTTTTGAGAGCAGCTACCGTCTGGTTGATATCGTCGGAAAGCGATGTAAACTCTGATGCGTAATAGACGTTTACTTTCTCATTCAAGTCTCCGCCTGTTATCTTTCTCAAAGATTCGTTTACAAGATGGAGATTGTGTACGACAAGCTGTTGTACAAGTAACGAAATCAGCATGTATATTACCGTAAAAGTAAGTATGTCTGCTAGGAATGTCTCATAGGCCATTCTGTCACGTTCCATATAAACTTCTGAAACCGGAATGCTTACAGCCAAATTCCTGTTATCTGCTAGTTTGGCTTTTTTGCAGAATACTACGTCATCTATGAACGTCATCTTAAAAATCTCATCATAGCCTCGACTGTTGATAGCACGAAGTTCTGTTTCTTTGAGATCATAGTTTTTGATTGTTCCGTAAACATACTTGCCTTCGTCATCGTATATTATGTATTTCCCCGTTCTTCCGGCATGTATTGTAAGGTTGACCGTAGGGTCTCCGCTGTTTGCGCTGTTTTTCTTGCTCCTGTTGTTCCTGTCTTGCATTTGGTAATAATTGCTTCGTACATCAGCTATGACTATGTTTATGTCGTCTCTTGCAGATTGCTCCGCTGACGCAGTTTGAACCGCATATGAGAAACAAAAACTGAGCAGCATCATAAAAGCTGCCACTCCGAAGAGCCAAACCTGGAATTTATGTGAGATTGGTATCTCGCTGCTGTCCAGTTTATATAAACTCCTTCTCCATTCATCTTCTTCGAGTCTGAGAGTAGCTGATGCAAGCGCAAGACCTGCGCCGCTGAATACGATCATCGGAACAGAGCATACGGAAACGACTTTGAATGCCATTTCCATGTCATCTCTGTGCGTAATGAGAACTACATACATGTGGAATACTTCAATGACTGCACCCATGAAGAAAGCATAGGCTATTGAAGGTTTTTTGCCGTTGAATATAAAGACATTCATGAATGCCGCGAGTATACCTGCCAGGCAGGTAGAAAGGCTGCAGGCCAATCTCGTGAAAGATCCGACACCAAAATATGTGCCCACTATATATCTTTCGATGCCGCCTATAAATCCGGCTATAATGCCTGATACCGGGTCAAAGAACAAACCGGCGGCCATAGGACCGAGGTCTCTTACATTGAGTATCATGCTGCCGTAGTCAACTCCGAAATGAGTTGACAGTATAGCCGTTATTCCGTAAATGGCGCCGATACCCAGCCTTATAGGTGGAGTTATCTCTTTATCTTTAAGATATTTCCACAGCAAAAATGTAAGGCCTACATGAAGCAGCGTGAGTGCACTCATTTTAAGGATCATTAGCAAGGTTGCATTCATCTCTGTTCCCGTTCTCCGTAATACTTTGCGTAGAATTCCGCCTTAAAATCGCTGAATCTGTCTTTGTCTATAGAATCTCTGATATCCTCAGATAGTTTTGAGAGGAATCTCAGATTGTGCTCGGATAGAAGCATATGCGACATTGTCTCTCCCGCTTTGAAGAGATGCCTTAAATATGCTCTGCTGTAGTTCCTGCAGCAATAACAGTCGCACTCGGGATCGAGCGGAGTAAAGTCCCTTTCATACTTGGCATTTTTAATGCTCACTCTGCCCTGAGATGTCATGGCCATCCCGTGTCTTGCAATCCTCGTAGGTTCCACGCAGTCAAACATATCTACGCCGCGTTCAACAGCTTCGAGTATGTAGTCCGGAGTTCCTATTCCCATGACATAACGAGGTTTGTTCTCAGGCAGCAAATCCGGTGCGTATTCGAGTACACCAATATATTCTTCCTTAGTCTCTCCCACAGATATACCGCCTATGGCATATCCCGGAAGATTGAGCTCTACTATTGCAGCCGCGCTCTCCTCTCTGAGATCCTTAAAGAATCCTCCTTGCATAATGCCAAAGAGCGCCTGCGTATCGGGATTTCTGTGGGCCTCCACGCATCTTTTGAGCCATCTTGTTGTCCTGGCCTGAGACTTTGCAATGTAGTCTCTGTCAGCGTCAGGAGGAGCGCATTCATCAAATCCCATTATGATGTCAGAGCCGAGGTCGTTTTGAACCTCTATGGATTTCTCCGGGCTCAGCATATGGCGACTTCCGTCGATGTGAGATGAAAACATTGCGCCTTCTTCGGTAATCTTCCTGAGGTGGCCAAGGCTGAAAACCTGAAATCCTCCGCAGTCAGTGAGTATTGGTTTATGCCAATTCATAAACTCATGAAGGCCGCCCGCTTCCCTTACTATGTCGCTGCCAGGTCTCAGCATCAGATGATATGTATTGGCGAGTATTATCTGTGCTCCCGTGTCATTGACGGACTCGGGTTTCATGGCTTTGACCGTGGCCTGAGTTCCTACAGGCATAAAAACCGGAGTCTCAATCACCCCATGCGGTGTTGTGATACGTCCTCTCCTGGCTTTGCTGCCTGCATCTTTATGTAATAATTCAAACTGTAATGCTTTGCTCATTGTTAACTTTAACTGAATAATTATACTCCTTTACGCAGGGAAAAGACACGTCTACTTTATAAGCATCGCGTCTCCGTAGCTGAAAAATCTGTATTTTTCGCGTACGGCTTCCTCATATGCCTCAAGTATGTGCTCTCTGTCATAGAGAGCGGACACGAGCATAATAAGAGTTGATTTAGGCAGATGGAAATTTGTGATAAGCGCATCTACAATCTTAAACTCGTAAGGCGGGTAGATAAATATGTCAGTAGCCATGCTCCCTGCCTTAATTCGTCTTCCCTCAGACATACTTTCAAGGGTTCTGGTAGAAGTCGTTCCGACGGATATAATACGGCTTCCCTCATCTATCGTCTTATTGATGATATCAGCATCTTCCTGTTTAATCGTACATTCTTCGAAGTGCATCTTATGATCTTCGACTACATCTACCTTGACAGGTCTGAATGTCCCTATTCCCACATGAAGCGTTACATAGGCAATCCTGACGCCTTTGTCCTCGGCTTTTTTCAGGAGATCCTCGGTGAAATGAAGCCCGGCAGTCGGAGCGGCAACAGAACCGTCTATCTTACTGTAAACGGTCTGGTACATCTCTTTGTCGGCATCTTCTGCAGGCCTTGTGATATATGGCGGTAGCGGCATCGAGCCTATCTCTTCGAGGCGCTCCATAAAAATGCCATCGTATTCAAATTCGACAAGCCTTGTGCCGTTGTTCTCGTCATGTATGCCGAGTATATGTGCGATAAATCTGTTCTCAAGATTATTTACAAGCGTGTAGCCGCACTCAGGCATTTCCTCTCCGGCAGGAATTGTATCTGTCCTACCTGCAAGGATGACGCTATCACCTTCATGCAGACGTTTCCCAGGTCTCAGCATGCATTCCCATTTGTCGCCTTCTATTCTTTTGATTAACAGAATCTCAATATGTGCTCCCGTGCCCTCTTTGATACCAAACATCCTGGCCGGAATTACCCTTGAATCATTCAAAACAAGGCAATCACCCGGGTTTACGTAATCTAAAATATCGTAAAAATGACGATGCTCGATAGTTTTACTATCTCTGTCGAGCACCATCAGTCTGCAGCTGTCTCTTTTATCAAGAGGAGTCTGCGCAATCAGCTCCTCCGGAAGTTTGTAATCAAATTCTTCTATTCTCATTCGCTATTCCAATTCAAGTCTGAGTTGTTCTGTATAGGGTTCCTGATACAGATCCATAAATCCGAGGTGTTCATAGGCCGCTTTGGATGCGACTCTGCCCTTTTGTGTCCTGTACAGAAGCCCTGCCTGTATCAGGTAAGGTTCGTTTGCATCCTCGAGAGTGACCCTTTCCTCTCCTATTGCCGATGCAATTGTCTCAATTCCGACAGGTCCGCCGTTGAAAGCTCTGATAATTGTCTCGAGTATGTCTCTGTCGAGTTTCTCAAGTCCGAGTTCATCAACTCCGAGAGCATCGAGGGCTTTCATGGTAATGTCAATATTTATATCTCCTCCGCCTACTACGGACGAGAAATCTCTGACTCTTTTGAGAAGCCTGTTACCTATACGAGGAGTGCCTCGCGATCTCTTTGAAATCTCGCTCATGGACTCATCATCTATCTCGGTTTCGAGCACGTGTGCCGTGCGCCTCAATATGTCCTGAATTTCGGCAGGTGTGTAGAATTCGAATTTCTCAACTATGCCGAACCTGTCTCTGAGCGGTCCCGAAAGACTGCCGGCTCGAGTGGTTGCGCCTATGAGCGTAAATTTCGCTATATCTATTCTGAGGCTCCTGGCTGCAGGGCCTTTACCTATGATGATATCAAGGGCATAGTCCTCCATCGCAGAGTAAAGCACCTCTTCGACGGATCTGTTGAGTCTGTGGATCTCGTCAATAAAGAGCACGTCATTGTCGTTCAGATTTGTAAGAATCGCAGCGAGGTCTCCCGCACGTCCTATCGCAGGTCCCGATGTTATCTTGATATCCACGCCGAGCTCATTTGCGATTATCCCTGCCAGGGTTGTCTTACCGAGTCCCGGTGGACCGTAAAACAGCACGTGATCAAGAGGCTCGCCTCTCATTTTGGCTGCCTCTATATATATGGACAGATTGTCCTTTACTGCTGACTGACCGCAATACTCGCTGAGATACTGTGGTCTCAGAGTCAATTCTCCGGCGAGCTCAGCCGGAACTGCTTTTGTCTGTGTGATTCTGTCTTCCATTTACTCTATCCTATCGATCACTTTCTCCCGTTTAAAGTAGGAACTTGAGTGATTTCTTAACATATTCCTCTGTGCTCAGGCCTTCATCCGGTACGGATGCAACTGCAGACTCTGCTTCTTTTTTGCTGTATCCGAGAGTCGTAAGGGCTACTATAGCTTCGTTTCTCTCGCCCGAAAGTGAAGCGATTCCGACGCTTAAGTTTGCTCCGTCCGTGAGATCCTCAGGAAGTGCCGTTACTTTGTCTTTGAGTTCGAGTATGACCCTCTCTGCTGTCTTCTTGCCTACGCCCTGAGCCTGGGATATGGATGCGGCATCTCCCGATGCAATAATTCCCTTTATCTGTCCCGGCGTACCCAGGGACATTATGGCAAGCCCGGCCTTAGGGCCAACTCCGTTTACGGATATGAGTTGTTCGAAGAGCGAAAGACCGTCCTCATCTGCAAATCCGTAAAGAGCCATGCCGTCTTCCTTGACATGCATGTATGTATATGCGGAGATCTCGTCTCCCTCGCGAGCGGTCAGCAGGCTGCTTGTATCGGACACGAAAACCCGAAAGCCTATGCCTCCGCTCGTCTCGATGACTATCGCACCGCCTTTATAGTATAGATACTCTCCCCTAATAAATCTAATCATTCAATTTCCTTTTCTACCAAATGCTCGCTGCTTGACGCGGCATCCCGGCTTCGTGCTTCGCAGTCGCCGTGAACTGCCGCTTGCGCGCTCGCTAAATTGTTATTCTTTCCTCGTTGCTTGACGCGGCGCTCACTTACTTAATTGGCATGCGGCCGCCGGCGTTATGTGCGTGGCAGATGGCCGCGGCCAGAGCGTCTGCCGTATCGTCCGGTTTAGGAACCTCGGATAGTCCGAGTATCATTTTGACCATGGTCTGTACTTGTTTTTTATCAGCCCTGCCGTAACCCGTAAGCGCCGACTTTATCTGAAGCGGCGTGTACTCGCTAATCTTTATACCGGCCTTTGCACATGCGAGAAGTGCCATTCCCCTGGCTTCCCCTACCATGATGGCAGTGGTCGCATTGGTGTTGTAGAAGAGCTCCTCTATGGAAGCTGCCTCGGGTCTGTACTCGGCTATTATCCTCGAGAGTTCGTCGTAAAGTTTCATCAGACGCTCTTCGTTAGGCGTATGAGCCTCGGTCAGTATCGAGTCGTAATATACGGGAGTGAATTTGCTCCCCTTGTAATCAACTATGCCGACGCCCATGATCGCATAGCCGGGATCGATTCCTATAATTCTCATAATATCAATGTCTTTCTCTTCTTTTGTCCCACCAGATTTTACACCATATGCAGTACCTGTGTCTATGTTCGTTTTTTGTTCTTTTTTTCATCTGCGCCTCACAAATGGTCTGAAAATGCTGTCAAACATAAAATGCACTAAATTCGACATTAATTGCACTTTTTCTTACAATTTCATCCCTCAAAATCTGTTTTTATACAACAATGCGTATTTTTATGATAATATTACATTGGCGTAAAAGATTTATCATTTATGGAGGATATTTATGAGATTATCCAGACAGAATAAGATACTCGAAATAATCAAAACCAACGAAGTGGAAACTCAGGATCAGCTTTTGGCTCTTCTTCGCGATTCCGGATACAGCGTGACTCAGGCCACGGTTTCCCGGGATATCAGAGAGCTTCAGCTCATCAAAGGACAGACCAAAGACGGAAAGTATAAATACATATCCGGCAATTACGACAATCGTCCTATTTCTGAGAGATTCATCAAGATATTCAGAGAGACTACCCTCTCTTATGCCACAGCTCAGAATCTCATCGTTGTCAAAACCCTGCCGGGATGTTCCGGAGCTGCAGGTGAAGCAATCGATTGCCTTATGCTCGAGCACATAGTCGGTTCGGTAGCCGGAGATAACACTCTTCTGGTAATTGTAGATCACGAGGATAATGTGCCTTATGTCACAAATGAATTTGACAAGGTTCTGAATTATCAGGATTGATGAAAGCATATACAAAATATGATTGACCGTATAATAATCGACAATTTTGCTACTATCGAAAGCCTCTCCCTCGATCCGGGAGAATCTTTTAATGTCATAACCGGAGAAACCGGCGCAGGTAAATCAGTGCTCGTAACAGCAATCAGCACGGTCCTCGGAGATCGCGCGGATACCACGATGGTCAGAACAGGTGCTGATAAAGCATTTATACAGATTGCCGGAACAAAGAACGGCGAAGACGTAATAATTTCCCGTGAGATTCTCTCATCCGGAAAGTCGGTATCCAAGCTGAACGGAGAAATGGTCACGCTCTCTCAGCTGAGAGAGTTCTGCTCCGATTGGGTGGATATTCACGGGCAGTATGACAATCAGCAGATACTGGATCCTGACAATCATTTGCACATTACGGACAGATACCACGGTGACAAAATATTACCCGAGCTGGAAAAGTTGCAAATACTGTATAACGATTACAAGCTGGCTCAAAAGGAATATGACGATCTGCTCAAGGCCGAGTCCAATGCAAAAGAACAGCAGGACTACTATAACTATGAATTCAATTACATCGACTCCCTCGCTTTGACACCCGGAGAAGATGAAGAACTAAAGGAAAAGCTTACACTGATTAAAAACAGTGCGAATATTTACTCCTCTGTTCACAACTCTTACGAGATGCTTTACGGCATGGAGGATTCAATACTCAGCGGCCTCGGCAGAGTTGCCAACGAACTGTCATCAGTGGAGTCATACAGTGAGACCATTGCATCAATGGCTTTTGAAATGAACGAAAACTACTATTCTCTCCAGGATATCGCGGAGAGATTAAGGGACCTGGAGAGTTCTCTCAATTTCTCGGAGGCGGATATGGATCAGATATCCGAGAGGCTCTCGATTATAGAGGATGCAAAGAGGAAATATAACAAGAACATAGATGAAATACTCGCTTATCGTGACGAGCTATCAGACAAACTGGAATTGATACTCAACTTCGATGCCGAAAAGACTCGCCTCTCAAGCATCGCACACAAGAAACTCAGCGCTCTTGAGGAACAGGCATCGCATGTAAGCGAGATCAGACACATCATAGCCTCCAGTCTGCAGAGCGCCATGGAGCGCGAACTCGCAGATCTCGAGTTTGCCAATTCGGAATTTAAAATTGATATACAAAGGAGCGATGAAATCGGACCTTACGGATTTGATAAAGTTGAGTTCCTCATATCCACAAATCCCGGAGAGCCGCTCATGCCCCTTACCAAAATAGCATCCGGCGGCGAAATATCCAGGATAATGCTCGCTTTCAAACATATAATCGGAGAAAGCGACAGCGTAGAAACCATGATATTCGATGAGATAGATACGGGTATCAGCGGCAGGACCGCACTTGTGGTCGGTAAGAAACTAAGCGAGATTGCAGATCACAGACAGATACTCTCCGTTACTCACCTGCCACAGATCGCTGCATACGGAGATGACAATTTCCTCATCACCAAATCCGTGGATGATTCCAAAGCATATACGGATATAGAGCATCTGGATGATGACGGAAAAGTCCGTATGCTCGCAACTCTGTTCAGCGGATCTGATTCCAACGAAGGCGCACTCGAAGCGGCCAGAGAACTGATAGTCGCCACTACTAAGTAAGGTCGCGCGCCGGGTGCGACCTATAATACAGTCACGTGCCCGGGCATTATAAAAGCCGCTTATGCAGCGGCTTTCAATACGAAGAGTTCCAAGGCGGCATCCTTGTCGATGTCGCCGCTTTTTATGTCTTTGTCGATATTGTAAAGCGATACGAGCAGGGTTTTTATCTTTTTCTTGCTGTATTTCATCGCAGCCGTATATGCTTTCTTGAACCTGTACTCGTTAATGCCCGTGGCTTTGGCCATCTGAGTCATGCTCATGCCTTTATCCGATAGTTCAAGAGCATCATACATAATCTCAAATTGTTTGGTCATAAGTCCGAGCACGGCCATTGCGCCGTCATCTTCTCTGATTATGGTCTCCGCAATTTCCAGAGCTTTTCCCTTTTGTCCTGCGACGAGAGCATCCACGAGGTTGAATACGAACTTGTCTCCTTCTCCCATCATAATCTCGTCTATGAGATCAATATCTATACTATCTCCGCTGCAGGCATTTGTAAGTTTCTCCATGTCCGAGTCGAGATTGGTAAGAGAGTATGTGCTCTCTCTGTTGAAATACCCGGTAACATCCATCAGGTGATGAAGTTCTCTTGAGGCAATCATCTTCCCTGCAGAACGCACGCGCTTCGTAATAAATGCAGATAGATCCGATTTATCAAGTTTAGAAAACTCGTATGAATTGCAATTCTTGCACAGTTGCTTTCCGTACGCCGTCAGGCTGCCGGATTTGTTTGATTCGATTACAAAAATGAGTATGGCAGGGCTGTCCTCAGGAGATTTTGAAATCTCGGCTATATAATCCGAGAGCTCGTCCATTCCCGCATCCGCGTTTTTTTTATACATCGGCAGGTAGTTTCTGATTACAACGACACGCTTTGGAGAGAACATGGAGTATGCCCTCGCTTCATTCAAAATGTCATAAGCATTAAGCTCGCCACCGTCCAAAATCCTGTAATCTGTATTTCTGTATTCTTCTTCGACATTGTCCTCGATAAATTTGTCGATTGCCCAATTCATCAAAAAGTCCTCGGCTCCATACAGAACTACAGCGCTTCCGATTTTCCCTGATTTATAATCGTTTGAAAAGTCTTTATAAGCCATTAACTTCCCCGTCATTTCTTCAAATTACTTTCGTATTCTAACACATCGATTTTAACTCTCTCAAGCATCAGTGCATAGTATGAATTCTGATTTTCCCGCTTTTCGGAGCTATATCCACACCTACAGCTCCGTCGCTGTCCGTCCTGAATATCTTTACGGATCTTTCCTGCAATCTTTCAATAGTCTGTGCATGCGGATGTCCGTAGAAATTCCCTCTCCCCACCTGTATAACGGCAAACTCAGGATTTGCTGCGTCCAGGAATTCTTCTGAGCTGCTGGACTTGCTGCCATGATGCGCAACCTTAAGTACATCGCATTTCAGTTCGTCGCTTCCTCTGTAGTGCCTCAGCATCTTTATCTCATCTTCTTCAAGGAGATCCCCCGTTACCATGATCTTGCGCCCGTAGTAGTGAATCATATATACCATGTTATGTTCATTTTCGTCTTCTATCTTTACCCTTTTGAAATCCTTTTCAAGAGGCCAGAGAACTTCTACATACACATCATCTGCTATATCTATCCTCGACCTTTGATTAAGATATATAAACTGATTGGTTGTAAAACTGATATTATTTTCCGAGTCTTCTTTCCGATTCATTGATTCTTCAAATGATTCTCTGTAATCCGCAGGCATGGCTATTGCTTTAATAGGATATATATCCGAAAGCTCGGAAACACCTTGATAATGATCTTTGTGCAAGTGAGTCAGCAAAGCCAGATCCACATCTTTAGCACCTTGAGACAGCAGGTAAGGCATCAATACTCTTTCTCCTGTGTTAACAAATTCCGATCCCCCTCCGTCTATCAATATATCCTCACCGGCATATCTGATATGGGTACAGTCTCCCTGGCCTACCGATACAAATACTATCTCATCATTTCTGAACGCATCAAACAGGCATATAAACGACATGAGCAAAGGAATTAAGAGCAGCATGATTGATTTCCCGATATATGAATACTCCTTTCTTATAACGCTGACCCTGAGCCACTCCGATGCGAGTACAAACACCAAAACATAAAGTGCTCCGGTCCACGCAGCACCCGCCCCGGATGCAAGATTAGAGAATCCTCCGTCAAATACAAGGAATCTGTTCAGAGATATCAAACTCTCTGCAAGAAATGACACTGCGTTGATGCATACTTCCGGTATTTCCGTTGTAATCATTCCCACAGTCAGTACTAAAATACACAGAGGGACAATGAACGACGATAATAAGATTATCGGTAGATTAATGAATACAGCAATGGAATTAACTTTATGAAAACTCATTGCAATCAACGGGATTGTACCTATTTGAACAGATGCAGCCGCGCCAAGTATATTTCCCATGACAGCAGAGAGATACTTGGATAGAATAGCGATGGACCCCATAGCTGCAAATGACAGTTGAAAACCCGTGTTAAACAGCATGTATGGCCTGAATAGTAAAATCATAAATGCCGATGCAGCAAGAGAACTCAGCAGATCAAACGGCCTTCTCAGATTGACTGACAATATGTGTAAAGCAAGAACCGTCACTGCCCTTACAGTTGACGAGCTCCAGAGCGTCATTTCACCGTACAGAACCAATATGAGAATGATTACTATTGATACTGTGAGCGTCTTTTTCCCACCTGAAAGTAATTTGAGCAGTGCATACAAGAAACCTATATGAAGTCCGCTCACGGCCAGAATGTGCCCGCTTGAATTCAGATTGAATTCCCTTAAAACTTCTTCGTCGATCTCGGATTTATCTCCGAATATCATCCCTCTCAGAAAGCTCGAAATCTCTTCATCAAAGCTGTTCAGAAACTTTTCTCTCTCCCTTATCAGTTTCTTTCTTAAATTCCAAACAGCTCCGACATCATCGTCTGTAACGGTGACGCTGTAAGCTTTAACCGAATAAGATATATCCTTGCTTCTCATATATCTTCGATAATCAAAACATCCCGGATTATCCGCTTCGGCGAGTTCCCTCACCTCTCCTGTCAGTTCGGCGCTTGATCCAATGTAATATGCTATATCAGCCTTGTCCTCCTCGCTTTTTTTGATATTAGCAACCAGTTTTCTTTTACTCAAATCATCATCTATAACAAGTCTCAATGTCTTGCCTCTGTCTTCGGCATTGATAATACGTCCGTGTATACGGAGTTGTTCTTCTTCCGAATGCACAAACTCGAATTGTGCATAGTTTATTGCGAAAATCATAAAACCAATAAGCATGATGATAAAACACAGCATCTTTTCGTCATCTGTTTTCTTCTTTACTGTATCCGGCTCAATCAAAGCGATCGCCAATCCCATCCCGACGAGAAAGACTGTTCCGCAGACAGGTTTAATTCTTTCGAAAATAAAATAGCCGGCGCTGATACCGGCTATAAGCATCATGGTGTATGCTACGATTTTTCTTCTCAACATGGCAGGTATCTCCTGCCACTATTCTAATTATCCGATAGATATAATTCAGTACAGTTTTCGGGATGCGAATTATGTCTGATTTCGTGAAAGAATTGAAGGATTTCGTGCAATATCAGGCATTATGGCGATTTCTACAAGTTTTTAATGCCTTTGATTTCAGCAGTCCTGTCAGCAGCTTTGAATACAGCCGAGCCTGCAACTATAACATCGACGCCTGCATCTCTTACGAGATGTGCATTGCCTGAGCCGATTCCGCCGTCAACCTCTATCAGGTAATCCAGTCCGAGCTCTTCTCTTTTATCCCTGTAATATGAGATTTTAGGAAGAGAATTATCCATGAATTTCTGACCGCCGAATCCCGGCTCCACTGACATTACAAGTATCATGTCTATATCCGGAAGAAACTCATCAAGTACTTCCGGTGCTGTTCCCGGTTTGATGGATACACCCGTTTTAATACCGAGATCATGTATGGCTTTCAGCGTTCCTGCCAGATCTTTACACGCTTCCTGATGAACGGTAATGAATTCAGTATTATCTGTCACGAAATCCTTGATGTATCTGATAGGTTCTTCGACCATCAAATGTACATCATAAGGCACAGTAGCTATATCGTTTAAGCTCTTCATCACTGCCGCGCCGAAAGAAATGTTTGGAACAAAAGCTCCATCCATAACATCTACGTGAAGATAATCTATTCCTCTATCGCAGACGTCTTTTACATCCTCTCCGAGTCTTGCAAAGTCCGCTGCAAGTATTGATGGTGATATTAATGAATGCTCTCTTATTTTAGCCATTTCTCAGCCTCCTCTGTCATTATGATATACGAATCGTATCTGCTCTGCTGTATCTCTCCGTTCTCAAGCGCTTCTTTGACTGCGCAATCCGGTTCGTTTATGTGCATGCAGTCTCCGTAGCGACATGCTATATCGTATTTTTTGAATTCTCTGAACAGTTCCCTTATCTCCCTAGGCTCCGTCTCTTGAAGTTCCAAGGATGTAAATCCGGGCGTATCGTACAGATGCGTGCCGTCACCGAGTGCAAATATCTCAACATGTCTCGTGGTGTGTTTGCCTCTTCCGGTTTTATCAGATATGTCTCCCGTCTCAATTTCTATTCCGAGATCGCTGACCAGATGGTTTGAAATAGTCGATTTGCCTACGCCCGAAGGACCCGCCAATGCGACATTTTTTCCTCTGATTATATCCTCGAGTTTATCCAGTCCCTCACCGCTAAGTGCATTAACGCATGCTGTCGGATATATATCAGAATATATCGACACTGCTTTTTCGAGTTCGTCACCTGTCACCAGGTCAATCTTAGTTATGCACAGAGCGGGCTCTATTCCGGC
>CADAJM010000016.1 GCA_902788245.1 uncultured Eubacteriales bacterium
GTCGCTCTCCGTTGCTTCGGCAGGATCCTTTATAGTGTACTGGAGTGTCATTTCAGGAAGTTTTGCAGGCTCGCTGTCTTTCGGGCGCACGCCGTCCTGGTCGGTATTATCATCCCAGATTTTTCTCACCAGAACATGGGCGGTGAGCGGGTCGTCCTTGACCGTCAATTCGCCTGTCTTATTGTCTGTCTGTTGCCAGTTCTTTTCCGTGTTTGTTCTCGGTCCGAAGATGAGTTCATACAGCCTCTCCCACCAATGGGTGCTGTGATTCCCATCCGGATCCATGTATACTACTTTTCTTAGCTCCGTGCTTGCATCAAACTGATACGATTTCGTGTCTCCTGTATATCCGTCAGGAGCCTTCGTCTCTTCAATGGTGTATATTCCGGATCTGTTAATATTGACAATGGCCTCACCATTTGCATCGGTTACGACTACGATCTCATCAACTTCACCCGGAACCTCTATCTTGCTGAGAGTGTTGGCCGTCGGCTGTGGATCTGCCTTCCTGGATGCAATATTGCCATCCGGGTCAACCGCATAGTACTCGTTATTCTTCAGAACGTATTCATGGCCCTTCTTGTCGGTCCAAACTTCAAGTCCTGTTCTATCAGTGTCACCTTCGTAGATTTTCTTGTAGTTGGTGTTCTTTACCTTGTTGAGGTCCGAAGCAGTAGGCTGCGGATTTGCCTTGGCACCAATGGTGTCACCCGTCACGACATAATAATTGCCGTCGGTCTTCTTAACGTACTGGTTGTCGCTAGCGTCAGCAAAGACGGTCAGCCCGTCAATTTGCTTGTATGTGCTGGTTCTAGGCTCTAAGTCAATCGCCGGATCCGCATAAACAGTAAATTCTGCATTAGCAAGAGGCTGGCCCGTGTATGAGTCGAGTTTCTTAATCTTAATCGGGAGAGTATTATACTTATCGTCTATGATTGGCGTATTGGTAAAGTTTGCCTTATATCCCAATAGGTCCTGATTCTCTTTTACTTCGTCCAGATCGGACATCTTAAAGCCGACTATGTTGCCGGAGTCCTTGACCTCTTCGATGGTACCGCCTGTGACTGTGAAGGAATCAGCTTTGTCCATTTTCTCTGTGACGGTGTATTCAATAAGCTGACCGTCGTGGTAAGCTTGAAGGCCTTCAAAGATAACGCCGTAATTCGAGCCGTCTACCTTGTAGCCGTCGCTGTTCAACGCCTCCTCCATGTTATCATCCTTAGGCTGCGTGGCTGCAGGCGTGTCGGAGGAATTTCCTGTTGTAGAGGTGTTTTTATTATCAACTGCAATTACATCATAGTAAGTATAAGGGCTAGCCGCAGTGCCTTCCCCTGTCCTTGTATATAGCTTGCCATCGGTTTTGTCGCGATAGACGGTCGCGCTATTAGCTGTGAGCGCTCTGCTGTTGAGCTCATCTTTACTCAGAGTGATTTCGAGGTCAGTGGTGGTGTCATCTTCTGGTGTCAGGTCAACGACCGTACCTCCATTATTAATGGTTCCATGGAGGACGAAAGTGATGTCCTTTCTGTCGTATTCGTTGTCTGCAGGGACGCCGCCTTCCGGTTTTATCGGCTCATGAGCAGCAGCGTCATAGAGATATGCGTCGTTCCACTCTTTGGTGACTTCGACATCGATATCCGATACATTGTGTTCGTTTCTTACGGCTACCGACTTGTACGGATCGGCCTTGTCCGCGGTGTTAAAGCCGTTCAGGGTCGAGTCCGCCATGTTGCTGAAATCAGCAAGTTCGTCAGGATCCGTCGGAACCTTGACTACAACATCGCTCTTCTCGTTATAAACAATCCTGTACCAATTAGTCCCGATTAGAACAAATTCTTGATTACGGTACTTCGGATTGTTGGATTTGTTAATTTGGACTTGATATTCGTTTCCGCCTATGTCGATTTTCTTCAGATCGCCCGTTTTAAGCGGCGTCATCGTTCCTGTCGGCGGGTCTACGGCTGTCGTTCCTGCTACCCAGTTGGTTACCGGGTAGTACTTATTGTCTGCTTTGCGTACATATTGTTTTCCGTCTGTGCCTTTGTATATCTGAAGACCGTCCTTGGTCTTGGTTTCGTTGGAAAGCAGATTGAATTGCTGCACGTCACGATAATCCGGTGTATGGTAGCCTTCCAAGGCCGGATTGTTGCCGGAGTAAGTCGAATTATTAAGTTCGGCTTCCGTGCCTTCTACAATTCGGTACAGAATTTCCCCTGCGGTTTTACCGTTGGAGTCGTATTCATATATAGGCAGGTATTCCCAGGTGTACGGATGCTTTGCGCTGCCGTTTCCGGTTGTTGTATCAGTTCCAACAGCATAGATGCCGTCCTTATATTTGCCTGTAGTATCTTTACCGGTCGGAACATCCTGTCTGTCGATGTCTTCGCCATAATAGTTTTCGGTGACATCGTCCCAGTTTACACCGCCGTCTGTGGAGTACTGGAGTTTAAGTTTAGGCCAATCAGCGGTTCCGTCTGTGCCCTTTCTCATTCCGTCCTTGTCATCAGAATCGGACCAAGCCTTATGGGCCAGGATGTCTGCCGTGGTTGGTTCCCATTCAACATGGACAGCCTCATCTTTGTTTGCATACTCGAACTTAAAGGAGTAGGTTCCATCGTAATCGTAAACGAGGGTTGCTTTATTGCCGGCAGCAGTGGTTGTTTCGAGAGAGTCTCCCTTCTTCATCTTGCTGACTTTTTTTGTGTCGAAGAGGACCTCGTTGCCGTTCAGCTTGAGTTCCCTGATTTTGTAGCCATAGTCCGGAGTCATGGTATAGGTAACGGTTTTACCTTCTGCAACCACGTAAGTACCAGGACCAAGAATGTCTCCACCGTCTTCCAGCTTGCCGCTGAAGTTACCTTCACTGGTAATCTGGATATTTCCGTTCGGGCCGGTGCTGGATGTATAGCGGTACCAGATCTGCTTGCTGTTGAATACTGCAGAATTCATTCCTTGAAGAGAATTGCCGTGTCCGGTACCTCTAACCTTGAATCCCGTTGCGGCATCCGCAAGGGTAACGAAGCCGGCGCTATAACTATTGTCATGTCCGCTTAAGCCTGGACTGTTCGAAGAATTTGATATGAACTTGATGTTGTCATTGTGTATTGAAACATTTGGATAGAAATATTGACCTCTTAGCCCTGAGATTCCTGCCGAGTTGTCTTCCTGGCTCGTATTTGGTCTTACATATACATAGTCAGACTCTTGACCGCTGACGATTTCCAAGGCTTCCGAGAAGAAGCTATGGTCTTTGCCGTTTGCGCCGCCTTCCTTCTTTCCCGTTGTCGGATTAACAACACCGCCAAAGTTCTCGTCAAAGGAATACCACAGTGGCTTGGCCACATTATTTCCACCACGAACATCCGGGTCTCTGTCCAGGTTGATACCGCAGACAGCGAAAACGAATGTTCCTGCTGCCGGTGTACCATCCTTATTCACAATCTGGTAAGTGGCATCCATTGTCACACCGGTTACTGGCGTCCTGTTTTTGTCGCCAGCATTACCACTGGTATATCCGTCGTTGAAATTTTGAGCAGTGCTATTGACCCTGCTGACAGCACCGCTGTAGTTTCGCATGTCAGTATTGTCGGAACCGCCACGGGAAAAAGCGTTGCCTCTGGCAAGATATGCGGCACCATGATAATACTGTTCCTCAAGAGGAGCAGCCATATATCTTTCGTCTATAACAATTTGGGCATCTGAATAGGTAATGACAAGATCAGCACGATCTCCGTTCGGCAAAACCGCCGCATCAGCAAATGTTACCTTGAAAAGAGGTCCATTAAGTTTATTTATCTTATTGGGAACTAGTTTTATGGCACCAGGCCGTGTGCCGTCATATCCTGTATAGTTCAAACCTTCGCAATTAAGAACAAGGCCGGCGATAATTTCATTGTCTTTCGATACGACCTCTGTAACGCCACCATATTCAGGGACCTTAGTTTGGTCGATGAAGATCGTTCCCAGCGGAAGACCTGCTGCGAAGCTGGTAGGAGACTGCGTGCTCTGGGATTGAACTACTCCGTCTACGGTATGAGGGCCGAAGCCAGGGCCATACATTGGAGACGGGGGAGTATGTCCATTAGGCCCGAATCCGGTGTTGATGATGCCCTTCCCTTCGTTATTAACGTTATAGAATGGGTTGGCCTCGTTGTTCGGCACGGTGTTCGTAAGGTCGTCGGCGAAGGCGCCGAGGACTGATGCGAATACCATAGAGAAGGTGAGCAGCACAACAAGAGCGGTGCCTTTGAAGCCACCGTATCTGTGATGTCTGCTCTTGTTGCCGGACGATCCGCGACCGCCCAGCTTAGCGGAGCTTCCGGTCTCCGAGGCGCCACTCGCTTTGCTCTTGGCCGGCGAATAGGCGCTCTTATCTGCACTGATGCGAGCTGCATCAGGCTTGAGTACCTTGTTCTCTGCTCTGTTGTAATCCTTCATCTCGTTGCCTTTCTTAGGAAAGATTCCTTAGTCCCAATAACTCTGTTTTCATTTTTTTGCACGCAAAGTGCCGTAGACATAGTTATTCACTGTGAATTTTAGCACCATTTACCATATTTGTACAGTTAAAAAAACAGCATTCTTACAGCATATTAATCTTTCTTTCGCACGCAAAAACCGCGCCGAAGCGCGGTGTATATTTGCTCTTTTGACAATCCGTCTTCTACATCATTTTTGATGCTCTCGATACTGATCAATCGATACGCCCATTATATTGCAGGCTTCGTTTTCATCGTATTTACCATCTGCAACCAGACTTGAAACTCCTTCCATTCTTGCCTGATAGGAGCCTTGTTCTAGTCCTTGTTCTAGTCCTTGTTCTAGTCCTTGCTCAAGGCCTTCGTTATAGCCGGTTTCTCGGTAATACTCGCGGTCCAGCATCTCAAGTTTCTTCTTTTCTTCTTCTGTCAGCCCTCTTATTAGTATATTTTCCACCTTGTCACGCTCCTTTTTGAGAATCTCTGCTAGAATTCCCTCTTTAATGCAGCTGTTTACAGCGGCAGATACTGCTTCTTCATCAGAATGACCGGACTGTTTTTGCACTCGAATACGGTTTATTAACTCTGAGTAGTCCTTGAGAGGTTTGCAGGCTTCAAGCAGTGCTATGTTGTGCCCGATGTTGATGTTTATCATATGAGCTACAACTTCCAGATCTCCCTCTCCCTCGTATGCACTGCTGAGCCTGAGCTCTTGATCATCCTGTTCTTCTGTTCCATTATACAACACCTAGAACCTTAATGATGTATTCTTCGCACGAAAAAACCGCGCCGAAGCGCAATGTCATTAAGTTAAGATGACGAAGAGATACTCTCTCATCAAAATTGGTGAGGGGGTATTTTTTTCTTGTCATTAAATCGCGCGCCTTTAAGCCCGCCCCTCATGCACCCGCCCCTTCCGGGCGCGCGAAAAACCTTCATAAAACACTTGACACAACGGCCGTTTTGTGCGGCCGCTTTTATTGGCCATATATCAAAACCAATAAAAGCGGCCAATTAAGCAGAGGTAAGACACACGCTCAATACGAAAGGAGGTATAGATATGGATGCGGCTTGTGTAAAACGATCTCTGCTTGATCAAATCGAAATTCTTGCAGAACATCCGGAACTTTATTGTCAAAATCCGGGTAGGGATTTTACTCGAAAGAGAAAGTTGAGCTTCAGCGCGCTGGTATCTTTCATCCTGAATATGCATGGTGGATCGATGACACACGAGATAATAGATTTCTTTCTTGAGAAGGGAATCAGCGTCTCAACATCCGCTGTCGTACAGATGAGAGATAAGTTAAAAGCAGAAGTATTCAGAGCTCTGTTGCTAGGGTTTAACAAGCAAATGGAGGAAGTTTCAGCTCCGAAAACGGAGAATGGACTGCGCATTCTTGCTGTTGATGGCTCAGATATTCAGATACCTGTAAATACGAACGATGCGGAGTCATTCTTCCCCGGCACGAATGGGCAAAAGCCTTACAATCTACTTCACATGAATGCTCTGTATGACTTGAAACAGCAGATTTATCTCGATGCAATTATTCAAAAGAGGCTGAATTGGAACGAGCACAAAGCATTGATTGAGATGGCTGAGGCTTCTCCAATAGATAACGCCCTTGTAATAGCAGACAGAGGATATGAGTCATATAACAATCTGGCTCATCTCAATGAAAGAGGATGGTTTTATCTTATTCGGATAAAAGACGGAAGAACTGGTATTGTGACAGGCTTGGATGTTCCGAATACCGATGAATTCGATCTTGAAATATCCATGAATTTCACCCGCAGCCTTACGAATGAAGTCAAGGAACTCTGTAAAGATAAGAATCACTACAGATTCATTCCTCAAAATGTGAACTTCGATTATCTTCCAGCACTGAATGGTACCTACGGCGCTAAACCAGTATTCTACAATCTGAATTACAGAATCGTTCGGGTTCGGATAAACAATGAGTTGCTGGAAACACTTGTCACAAATCTGCCTGCAGAGCAGTATCCTCCGGATAAACTGAAAGAGCTTTACGCGCTCCGCTGGGGAATAGAGACTTCGTTCAGAAGCCTGAAATACACTGTAGGAATGCTGCATTTTCACTCAAAAAAAGCAGAATGCATTTTTCAGGAAGTGTTTGCATCGCTCGTCATATACAACCTCACTGAATGGATTACTGCCCAGGTAATCATTCAAAAGCCAGATTGTAAGCATGCATACAGGGTCAATTTCACTGCAGCTGTCCACATCTGCAGGAAAATGCTGTCTGAAAAAATGCATCCGCCGGATGTTGAAATATTGATTGCTAAATATATAGTCCCGATCCGTCCAAATCGGAAATATGAACGTTGCATGTCTAAGCGCGGAAAAGATTCAGCAATCAATTTCATTTATAGAATAGCATAACTTGCTCCTTAACAAAACTGTAAGAAAGGCAAGGCGCGCATCCTGGGCGGGTCCAGGATGGGCGGGCTTAGAGCGCGCCGAAAAAGATTCTCCGTATATTCATCATATCCCGAATATCCATATTTATGCTAATGGCAGGATTCACACACAAAGAAAAACTGGGAGCCACATTATCTGTAGTTCCCAGTTCGATTGTTCTGTCATTAACTTAATGACATTGCGCCGAAGCGCGGCATATATTTTCTGGTATGACTACGTGCTTTTTGTCCTATTCGGGCTCTTAGCTGTCTCTGCGTCTGCGGCGGATTATGACTGCGACTACTGCGGCTACTGCTGCAGCCATGAGCGCGATCCATATTGCCACGTTGTTACGGTCGCCGGTATTCGTACCGCGCACATCATCGTCTCCGGGGTCTTTTTCCGGAACGTGCTTATTGGTGACAGTCATATTATACTCGCCTGTTGTCGGATCAAGCGTAATTGATGAAGGGCTCGGGCTATATGTTGCGATATACCCCTTAGGAACCTTGGCTTCTTTTACGGAGTACGTAATCTTCTTCAGTTTTTCGGTTTTGATATCAAATTCCCAAACCGGAAGTTTCTCTGAAGCCGTCCACGAACTTCCCTTTACCACAAGATCTTTTGGTTTGTAGTCACCTTCGTCACTTGTGATTGTCATGGTAATGGATTTCGGACGAATCTTGTCACTGTCATTACCGTCATCCCATACCTTCTTGACCTTAAGGTCAACGTATTTCTGGTCGAATCGGTAGTTGATGAATATTGGCGCGCCCTGGACTGGTTCTCCGTGTTCATTCACCTTGAAGTGATGTCTCGTCGGATCATATCCGGCAACTTTGCTCATCGGTACCTCTTCGGTCTTGCCACCTTTTTCACTTATGTAGTAGCAGGCATTGTGGTCGTCCGGATGTCCTTCAACATCGAGAGTCTCAAGGTCTGGAGTATATGGCGTATTATCGGATTTCTTGTAAGTTTTCCCATCCTTTTCGTAGAATTCGACATCTTCGAAGTCCTTGTAGACATCGTATTCTCTGCCTTCTACAGTAACCTTTTCTCCCGTTTGCGTAGCGTCGCCCTGGATAACCTTTACGGTGATCTTGCGCGTGTGATGAATGCCGTCGTAAACGGTTTCTTCGTCATCGCCTATTACGGAGTAAGTGCCGTCTTCATTGTTGACCAGTGTCTCTTTCGAACTAAGTTTCTTGCCCTTGGCTATTCCCTCTTTGGTACCAGGTATAATTTCGTAGATTACATATTCGAAATCTACACCCTTCTCGGAATGAAGATCCGCATCATCTACACCGGCTTCCAGAAGAGCTTTGTAGTTGAAGACCATGCCGTCCTTGATCTGGCTCGGGTCACCTTCGAATTCAATATCTCCATCGCGTTCATTGGTCTTGTAGTATCTTCTGTCTGCCCCACTACCTTCATATCCTGCAGGCATAGGTGCAATCGCTGCATTCTCACCGATCGGTTTTACGGCAAAGGTGAATTCTCCGGCTTCAAGTTGGATTTCCTCTTCTTTGCTGACATCCCAGAAATCCTTGACGGCTTCCATCTTGTAATCGGTCTCTTCGGCATCATATATATTTGTGAAACTCGAGATCGTTACCTCACCGTCCTTGCCTTTGTATTCCGCCGTTGCAACCAGCTTAGGATCGTCGGGATTTGTTTCGTCCAGGGTGATTTTAACTTTAACAGCGTACTCTTCCGTGTCATAAGTAACACCCGGAATTGGGGCTGCACTGGATTCTGATGGCATGAGCTCGCGTACATCGTATTCGTATGTCTTGCCCAAATCATTTAGTGTATAAGTGATTGGCTTAAATGTATCCTTGTAACCAATTATCTTATCGTCATCGTTCTTTACAGGAGTATCCTCGTTATTGATGACAACTTCGGATAATTTACGACCATCTCCGATGGTCTGGGGGTTATCCGGCATCGGAGCATCGTTTGTTACCAGAACAAGCCCTGCAGCAAATTCATCCGTATCCTTCCAGCTGCGTCCCTGCAGAATCTTCTGGACAGGGATTTTAAGCTCCACAGGATCGATTTTCTTGTTTTTGAATTCTAACTTGCTAAGCGGGATCGGATTAGGATCCTGTATTTTGACACCGTCTTTGTCATACCATTTGTTCGCACCAATATTTGTTGGAGTACCGTTACTGCAGTCAACGCATGCCTTTTCGCGGTGCCAGTATGTTTTGTCCGGAGTAACTCCCTCGCCCGGTGTTTTGTCGACATATATTTCCGCCTTAATGCCCTGCAGCATCTCGGTGTCATTTTCCGGTGTTGTTATTACAATCGTAACCGTATGCTCAGTCGTATCGTAAATGATGTTGTCCTTCACCTTGTGCCCATCGATGGTTTTGGCATCTTCAGGGATTTTCTCATATACATTATAGGTATACGTAAATTTGTTGTGCTGTCCCTCTCCATGTTCATTTCCAACAGGGCTGGTTCCCGGGTAGTAATGTGTTTTATCAGACCCATCAATAAGTGAGTTCTCATCATCTGTCTTGTACTCCAGTTTATCGAAGGTGACCTTGCCATCTGCAGTATTTTCATTTGTCTGCGATATATTTTCCGGCTCCGGAGCTCCATCCGGAACTGTGCTGTCTTTTTTCAGCACAAATTCAAACTGATCAGCACTTAATGTACCGTTAACGAGCTGCTTGAGTACCTCCGGCTGTAGGCTGATCGCGCCGACATCCTGCGCCTTTGTGTTACGGAGTGCATAAGTTGTGCAGCCGATTCCGCTGGTCCAAGTGTAATTAGCGCCCTGGGCATTTGCCTTTACGGTAAACTCCGACCAGGTGGTATCCGGATCGGACCCGGTGGAAATTACATTTTTGTTTACCAATGCGAGTCCGGTATGGTCCGCGAATTTCACTGTGCTCAAAGCATTGCCAGTGTCAAGTATAAAACTTTCGCCTCCGACTCCGTAAATATTATCCTTAATAGGAAGATCATCGTAGCACGCGTCGTCTTCTGAGTTGTTCCATTTCTGGCTCGCAGCTACGTCCAAATCTTCCCCTTTGAATACGAAGGATGTATCGGCTGGCGCTCCGACGATTTCAACTTTGAATTCAATATTCGTGCCCGAGCCTTTGCTTATAGCTTTATCAGGACTCCATGGTGATTCAGGGTCATTGACAAGAACGTAGTTTTGGAACTCAACGCCATCTTCTCTATTAGCCTGCAGAATCGGGCGATAGTACTCACGATTTGATTGAATATATGTGTTCGAATCATGCTCCACTTTAGGATTCGGTTCAACGGGGATTTCATCTATATCTTTGAACGTTATCTTTGTTACGGTTATCTTGACATCATGTTTTTTTCCGTTCACATCTACCGCGGCGTTTTCGTAAGTTATCATTATCGGATTGTTAGTGCGGTCTATGACATAGTCCTTTTGATTGCTCGGCCATTTCTTCATACGTGTGCTGACATAAATGTTGTCACCGCCCTTAACCATCATAATCTCTGTATCTTCTTCAGCAATGCCCTCTACCCTATACGGCACATCGCCGATATAAGCGATGCGGTAATAGGTGTCGCACATAGGGGCACCGGCAGGTTCTACCCGATCTGCAGATTTTATGGTGTACACGCCCGGCGCCAACATGCCCGCACCGTTTGTATTGAGATCACCATCTTTGATATTGATATTATTGTAAGCATCCGGAAGAGGATTCTGAGGAGGTTTGGTCGTATACGAGTTATCTGCTTTACCGTCACGGTCTGTTATCAGATCGATATAGTCTCTATCGCTTATGATAGTGGTAGTCGTAGGACCTGCATCAGCCAGGAAATCCATCTGCTTTTCAGTGAAGAAGTAAACTTTTTTTCCGTCTGCTGCATTGTAATACTCTTCTCCAGGCACTCCACTATTATTGAAGCACATCCATACTTTGGAGTTCTTGGCTGAAATCGTAGTCAGATTCTTAAGCTCCGTGTCGATGCTTTTGCTCTTTCCATTTTCATCCAAGCCGAAAAGAGCGCGCCCGAATTCCTTGGCCCCGACCTTTGCAGCCTTCGTCCTATCAGCTATGTATCCATCCTGCCCTGACGTAATGCTGTGTCTGTTATTCTTAGGTCCGATAATGGAATTGTCGAGATTGTCTATTTTTAATGTCGTGAGCGCTGTGCAGCCCTCAACAAAACCATCCATATTAACGATATTAGTAAGTTCTCCGAATGTCGATACATCTAGCGTCTCGAGAGCAGTACAACCACTGAACATATTTGACATATTCTTGGCATTGCTGACATCAAAACCATTCCATGTTATGGATGTCAAGGACTTGCAATCCTGGAACATGTTGTTGAGAAGAGCATCGTCCTTAAGCGTGAAGCTTTCTGGCATAATGACAGTTTTGACACCAGATTCGCGGAAGAAGTTTTGCATGTTCTGCATGGTTCCGCCATTCTTCAACGAACTTAGGTCGATGGTCTTAAGGCTGGTACATCCTGAGAACATACGAGCCATTCCGCCTAGGCCGGTGGTGTCGAAATTTTCCAATCCTGTGACTTTTTCAAGATTTGTGCAGTTTGCGAACATCCAGTTCAAATTGATGCCTTCATTAACGTAGAGTGTTCCCTGGAACTCAACTTCTTTTATTTGAGAGCGAACCCCGTTCCAACTCCAATCGCTAGCATTGTTAAGGCTTCTTTTAAACGTAGCCTCGCCATCTGCTCCTCCAAGTGAATTTTTCGGACGGATAATGAGTTTCCCTGTTGCGTCATCAAAGCGCGCCAGAACGTCACCACCACTTATATACCAATCTGTTGTGGCGTCCTCCACACGCATCTTAATAACCTCACCATCCTCAAATGTGATGGTAAGGGATTCTTCTGTATTGAAAGGTTTGAGGGATATGACTTTGTAGTCGTTGCCGACTTTTTCGAAGCGAACGAGCTCGTTGTCGGTGAAGACCGTTTCTTTGATGTCCGCTGTGTTGCGGTCGATGCCAAGTTTTCTGAAGAGTTCGGAGAGCATGATGCTTGTGCCACCCTTGAGGTGGTACTCGGTCTCGGTTCCGTCCTCTGCGGTGAAGTAGAAATCTACCGTGTAGGATCCAACCGGACTCGATACTTCAAGCACCCCTTTATCCGGATCTTCGTTTTCAGCATTATCTTTTGTTGCGTTCTTGGAGTCTTCCTTAGGAGCATTATTTTTAGGCTCGCCTTTCTTTGATTCCTCCTTAGAATCTTGTTTAGGTTCCTCTTCTGCTTTATCCTTAGGCTCAGTCTGAGTCTGGCTTGCTGCATCTGTGCTCTGCTCGGTGGCTGCCTGTGCATCCTCTGCTTCGTTTGCATAAGTCAGAAGACCAAAAGGCATGCTCGTAAAGAGCATGGCAAGTGTTATGAACAGGACCGCAAGTCTTGCCGCGATCGCTTTTGTTGTTTTCTCTTTTCTCAAGTTTTTCATCGCTACCTCATTAAGATTGTTGCTTCCTTATCCTCCCTGTTCGCAGAGAGGATAGCAATCCACAATAATTATACATTTTTAGGGGGTTTTTTCAAGGAATCGGCTCGGAATTTCAACATATATTAAGACTTCGGAAGGCCTTGCTTTGGGCGGCTTTCGGCGCCTATTTGAATGCAATAAAACAGCCTGCTGTGGTGTAGCAGGCTGCATCGATTATTCGTTTAATTATTCTTATGCATTTCTGCGTCTGCGGCTGATAATAAGTGCGCATATTGCCATCGCATTTGCAAGCAGAATTGCTACCCAAGGCTTCACGTTGTTATCGTCGCCGGTATCGACGCCTTCGCCTGCCTCATCGCCTTCCACCTCGTTGTATACGATGTGTACGTCCGCAACTTCAATGTTCGGATCTAATACGGTCAGGGCCGGTGCCTCCGCCATATTAGGAGTCCATCCTTTTATCTTAGGTGCCTTGACGGCAGGGAATGTCTGTGGCTCCCAGTCAGGGTAGTCCACCTGTCCGGTTTCCTTGTTGTATTTACCCGTTCTCTTGAACGTGAGCGTCTGCGTCACCGTCTTGCTGGCGGTCTTGCCATTCTCTGTCTTGTATGTAAACGTGACCTTCCTGGTGACCGTCTTGGTCTGGTCGGTTTCGACTACGGTCGGGATGTATTTGGCCGTGACAGTTTGTTCGTCGGGATCGTTCTGTGTTGCTTGAACAGTAACGCCTTTGGCAGTACCGACAAAATTCGGTTCCGGAACAAAAGTAACCTCGCCTGTTTCCTTGTTGATTGTGTATTTGCCCTCGCCAGGTACAGTAATGCTTTCTTGAGAATTGCCTTCATCATCGATTAGCGTGTATTTGCCCGGGATGAAAGAATGCCCGTCTGCCGGTTTGAAATATGGCTTTCCGGTCTGAGTCTCACCTTTTCCGTCTATGGATGTTGCATCATCTCCCGCAGGGGTTGTACGCCATGTTACATAAATGCTGTGGTCGGCAGCGTTAGGCTCTTTAAATACAAAGCTATATTTGTCTCCACCCAAATGCGTGAGCGTACCTGCGGTGAAGGTCCATGATTTACCAACAGGCTGATCCATCTTAATCTTCTGTGTTTCTCCATCTACCGATACTTCCTTAGCAAAGTATCCATCGGTAGTAGGCTGCATGATGTAGGTAACATTCTCCTTTGCATCAGGAACTACATAACGCTTAAGGTTGTCCGGTCCGTCAACGCATCCATTAGGAATAGCTCCTGTAAATGAACCTCCGTCGAGCACTCCACTAATTTCATTCTTTCCATCCTTATATGTCTCAATCTTTCCGTTCGGACCGGAACCTGACCAGATGCGGTGAACCAGGTCGCCGAGTGACATAAAGTGATTATTAGGATAGGTACCCCCATTATTCACAGCACTCGGTGAGTTAATGGTTGCTTGGAATCCGTTTTTTCCAATAGTTGCCAGTCCGGATCGATATCCGTCATCGTCAGAGCCGCTACCGCCACCGCTCTTTTCGCCCGGCTTATATACAGATTCGGGGGCACCTCTATGTATCACATTTCCGCCATCAACTTTTACAAATGAATCGTTGACAGTCGGATAATACACATTGCTATCAGTAACAGTCACGGTTTCTATAGCGAAGTCATACCCCACCTTGGCATCAATAACACCGTTTTCGCGGAATGCAACTGCAGAGCCATCGCCGTTTCTGTTTTTATTGAATCCATAGAAAGGAACTACGAAATCACCTGCTCCGTCGACTTTAATTGTCAGCTTTTGCTCAACTCCAATTCCCACAAAGGTATTTTTTACTCCTGTTCCTGCTGTTCCATCTTCTGAGTAATATGCGTTTCCGCCTATACGCACTCCCTTGGATTCACTCTTATTCTGAATCACTATTTTCTCCGGCAGTGTGACATTGGCAACGGTTCCGGTTTCTCCCCTTGCCAAGAAAACTTTTTGAAGATCAAAGGTAATAACAACATCCTTCTTTGTACCATCCGGTAGTATAGCTGCATCCTTGTAGGTTATAGTATATTGTCCTTTAGGCTCCTTGATACTATTGAATTCCAGGATGGTCTCATCGTTCTCACCCTTAGAACGTATAAACATTTTATTATCTTCTAGCAGCAACGCCTTGCCTGTATTATCCGTTATTGTCATTGTATCCGGATTTCCGTAGAACTTTTCTGCTACAAAATATATCTCCGTAAGAGGCATATTTGCAGCAAATTTATTGGTGGCCTCACCCGTATAAGCCGGGCCTCCCTTCCCCTCTTGAGTCGCTGCGAATATAGACACCGTGCTGCTCATGACCATCAGGATTGAAATTAGAAGCACTATAAAACGGGATGTCAGTTTCATATGAGCATCCCTTCTTGTTTGTTTATTCATCGTCGTAGTTCCTTCACTCGTTACAGTTTTCATACAGTGTAATTATACACTTTTAGTATAGTTGTTCAAGGATAACATTGAAATTTCAACATTTGTTAAGATGCCTTAATCCGTCGTCAGGAGGCTCTTTCGTTAGAACAACGCGTCGAATTCGGCGTTCAGGTCCTTGCGGAGTTGCTCCTCTTGGGATGCGGTCAGGGGGACGCTCGGGTCGTCCGCACCCGGGGTGACTCCGTCGTGGCGGGCTACTATCCTGCCCTTCTTGATGAAGTAGGTGTCAGGGGTGTAGAGGTGCGGTTTGCCGTTGTCGTCCTTGCTGAGATATTTTTTGAATCTCTCTGCGAATACGTCATAGTCGTCTATGTCCATGTTGTTCATCCACTCGGGGTTGCTGCGCGTGTCGACGTAGGCAACTTTTATGCCTCTTTCGGCAGCGATCTCGTTGAGATAAGGGATGAGTCGGTTGCAGTACGGACAATCCGCGAAACTCATGAAGAGCACGAAGGTTTTATTGTCCTTGATATACTCTTCGGCTTCTGCAACGGTGGTCTCAACCAGCATGACTTCTCCGTCGTAGTCGTCCATGCCTTCGTATGCGCTGAGGTCTGCTACTTCGCCAGCCTGATACGGATTGTCTATGTCTGCTGCGTCGCCGCCTTTTTTGGAGCAGGCGGAGAAGCCTGCGAGGGCTGCGAACAGCACGAGCAGAGCGCATATTCGGATTAGTTGTTTTGTAGTCTTGTTCATCTGTTAACCGAGATATCTCTTGAGTTCTTTGTTTGAATCTTCCACGATTTTGGCCTCATCTATGCCTGTCAGGCGGCCGCCTTCGACAGTAACTTTACCGTTGATGACTGTGTAGTCTACCGGCAAGCGGAATCCGACCGTACCGAATACGGACTTAGGATCGTAACATGCTCCGGTGAGTTCTATTCTGTTTGAATCCACGAGGAAGAAGTCTGCGCATTTGCCGACTTCGACCGAACCGATTTCCTTCTCTCTTCCGAGGAGGCGAGCCGATCCCATCGTGGCAATCTTCAGAAGATCGTAGCCTGTAGGTGCATCGTAGCCCGAGTGCAGGCGATGCATCAGGAAACTGCATCTGATCTCTTCGAGAAGTGAGTTTCCGTCGTTAGAGGCTGAGCCGTCAACGCCGAGTCCGACAGGTATACCCATCTCGAGCATCTCAGGGATGCGGGCAACTCCGGATGAGAGTTTCATGTTGGAGATCGGGCAGTGGCATACACCCGTACCTGTCTCAGCCAGAAGTTTCAACTCCTCATCGTTGAAGTGAATGCCGTGTGCGTACCATACGTCATCACCTATCCAGCCTACCTGCTCCATGTACTTAAGCGGTCTGATGCCGCGGGATTCGAGCATGTAGTTTTCCTCATCTATGGTCTCGCAGAGGTGGGTGTGAAGTCTTACTCCGAGCTTCCTTGCGAGAATAGCGCTTTCTCTGAGCAGATCCTCGGATACCGAGAACGGGCTGCATGGAGCGAGAGCAATCCTCTTCATCGATGTAAACGAAGTGTCGTGGTATTTGGCGATGAGTTCCTCGCTGTCCTTCATGATCTCGTCGATGGACTGCACCACGGAGTCCGGCGGCAGCCCTCCGTCTTTGACGGAGAGGTCCATGGACCCGCGGGAGAAGTACATCCTGACGCCGAGCTTCTCCGCGGCTGCCGCCTGGGCGCCGATGAGATCTCCTGCGTCTTTAGGAAATACATAATGATGATCGAATACCGTGGTGCACCCGTTCTTGATGAGCTCTCCCATCGCAACCTGGGATGAGAGGTGCACGGTATCTTCGTTCAGATTTTTCCATATCTCGTACAGAGTTTTGAGCCAATCGAAGAGCTCCATGTTCTGCACTTTTTCGAGATTTCTCGAGAACACCTGATACAGGTGATGATGCGCATTGATAAGTCCCGGATAGCAGAGCATGCCGCTTCCGTCGATTACCTTGTCCGCCTCCTTGGCATCCGTTCCGATGTATTCGATCAATCCGTCCTTGCAGTACAGATTGACGTTCTCATACACTGTGTCTTTGCCGTCGCAGCTGACCAGCGCTTTTATATTCTTAACCAGTAATGTACTCATCTTTTCAACTCCTTACATCCGCATTAATTATATGCATTGATTCATGTTGATTATAATACAAATCATTCACCGGTGTCTCTTTAGATTTGCAACTCTCTCCTTGATCTAAAAGCCCCAAGCATTATTTCTCATTTTTCATTTTGCGTATTCTGTGGAGAAGATACGCGAACAGAATCAGAATGAGCAGAATCAGCGGCAAAAGCAACCATCTGATTTTATCTTGAATCCAACTGTGCTGACCATTCGTTCTGCTTGTATCTGCATTCAGTTGTTGTATCTCTTTATCTGTCATTGGAGTAAGTTTGCCAAAGAGGACAACCCTATCTATATCCACTGCATTTTCGCAGGTTGATAGGGCTATTACTCTGCTGTTTTTTCCAAACTTCACGCTTCTTTTTTGGATTGCCTTCTCCAAAACATCGCCGATCAGTTCGTTAAAACTGTCTTCTTTTATCCTTGACGGAGGGCCATATATGACACCATCATCACCCGAAGTTTGCAGCACGGCAAATATCTCTATTCTGTCCGCTTTGGCCCGGCCACCGCTACTCGGATACCAGAGTGTGCCTTTTTGATGTTCGTTGAAAAAGGAGGCATCCCGAAATTCAACTACATCTGCCAGCATGGCACCGCCTTCTACGTGATGGCCGTGAACCAAGTTGTATTTATTTGAAAAATCTTTTTTGTTATCGCTGCTTAAGAATATGGATCCCGCCAGCGAAAACTCGCCCAGAACAGTTTTGTTTAGATACTCGAAATCATCTTTTCCTTGCACTACAGGGTAGTCAATATTTGTATCATCAATGCATATCCATGCTCTGACATCAGGGTTAATCTTCTTGAGCTCCCCAAGCGATGGCGACCGCCCATCCGGTTTATACTGTGCAAGTTCTTCAGAAAGAAACGAATCTTTTTGCAGCGAATGTGTGTACCAAATCGAATGAGCTGCATAGAGAATCAGTAAGACAAACAATATGAGAGCGAGCAAGTTCACGAACTTATCCAGACCCTTTGCAAACAGGTACAGATTGCTTCTCTCCTTTTCTGCATCATTCCCTTTACTGCCCAGTCTATTTGCGCCCACGTTCCGCCTCTTCTCTGTTTCTTCTATCCAGAATCAGCGCAATTATCACCATGCAAGCCACACACAATGCAGTCAGCGGCCACATAATTGAAGGATCGCCGGTTTTGACGCCTCTCCTAATTGTGCGAGTTACCGGATTCGGATCGTAAATATTGTCGAAGTTGCAATCTGTCACAACTTCTTTTTCATCTCTGAGTATGGTTCTTGCACAGCTGAGTGCTCCGTCCTGATCTCTGCTAACATTGTAGACAACTGTAAACCTTGCCTCATCATAGTTGTAGCCGTCAATTGCAGTGTCTTTCTCGTGCACAAAGTAGCGATATACACCCTCTTCCCTGAATGTGATATTGCCTATCTCTACCTCTCCTATGCCATTCAGATAAACCTCTACATATCCATCTCTCGCAACGCCGCTTCCCTGAGTTGCAACGTCCGGAAGCGGATAGCTCGGATCTTCAGGTACCATAACAAAAATAAACTTATCTGCCTCAGGAGGTTTCTTGCCGCTTATGTCTTTTTTAATACGAACAGGCGGGTCTCCAATAACCTCATCTGAACTGCTCTTTCTATAGTTGTTTATGAACTCTATCCGTTCAGGTTTATCATTTTCATCCGCCTTATTCACAGCCTTCTGCTCCACGCTTCCGTCACTTTTGACAATCACATAATATCTATAAACCTTATCACTGTATGTGATGTCAGGATTGCTTCCGGCAATGAGTTTTATCTCATAGGAGTAAACACCTTCCGTGAGATTTCCGAGATTGATTATCACATCTTCGGATTTCTTTTCGGCCGAAAGTTCAACCTCTCCGTTTTTAGTGGCTCCCGTGTCGTTTTCTCTCAGCTGTACGGTAAATAATTCCGTTGGCAGCGAATTACCTGTCATGCTTACTCTGATCGGAACATTGACTTCTGCATCGGCATACACAGGATTAATCCAAAGCATCACAAAGAATAGTGCCGCTACCAGCACCCAAACGATGCTTATTCTGTTTTTCCCATATATGCGTATACTCATTACACTACCTTCAGTAAAGATTCTTCACTGTGTTCAGAGTGACGGCTTGCATTTGCCGCGTTCATCAAATCCTTCAGGATTAAAGATCCTCTTCGTATTCATATTTTGCTTTTCTCCTACGTACGAAGATGATGCATCCTGCAAGCACAATAACAACTACCGTAATATACGGCCAGTTGTTGATGAACAATCCGGTCGGCGGGTTATTACCATTGGCATGCGTGTTCGTAACCGTTACCGTTATTTCGTTGTTGTTTGCAATAGGAGTGTAGGTCCCGACTGTTCCCGATGCTGTATATCCTGCAACGGTAGGCTCTGTGACAGCGTATTCAACGATATCGTTCATTCCGTCTACGAAAACTTTATCTCCGTCCTTAAGCAATAGTTCTGTTTCTTTGGATGCAGTGCCATTTAACGTAATTGTTTCATAAACCGTGGAGCTTACTTCCTTGTTTCCGACTTTAGGTGTGCCCGCCGCACCATACACTTTTAACACAAGGCTTCCCGAGCTGTTTGGCTTGTTCGATTGCTTTCTTAAGTGAAGTCTTATTGTAAAAGGTTTTGTCTTGTCTGCCTGAAGCCCTGCAACTTTCTTTTCCACATACATGTTGTAATTGTCCCACTCGTTCTCAAAAATCAAGCCTTCGTGATCGTCGTAATTAATTTTGGCACTCTTATCGCTTCCGTTCGAAGCTGAATAAGAGTCGATAACAAGATTTGTCTTTCCGGTTTCATCATCCACAGCACCATTTGTGACATGAACCCAAAGATAATAAGACGTCTCAGAGTCTGCAATCGGCTTTATCGTATTCAGCGAAACATTTGACTCTGTGACTTTGAAGCAGTAATTCCCGGGTTTGCTGAATGTCACACCACTAAAGTCCAGCATCTTTGTTATTTCATTAGTCGGATCGCTGAAATTCATGGTAACATCAGGAACGCTTCCGCTTACCGATAATGATGTTGGTTCCGAAGAGGATTGGTCAAAAGTGGTCTTAAATGTCACCGTGTGGCTGGGTACCGGCTGATTGTTGGTATCCAGCTTTTTATGAAGCATAAATTTATCATTGCCTCCATTTACTGAATTGTATTCTGAAGCGAATACATTGCTGAAGCTGAAAGACAGTATTAGCATCAGCGCTAGGACGACAAGTGATATGCTCCCTCTATGAGAGACAGTAAAAAATAAAACTGTTAATCATGGAGGGAGTTTTTCTTATGGAAAGGAAGGGCATAAAAATCTCTGCTGAGA
>CADAJM010000017.1 GCA_902788245.1 uncultured Eubacteriales bacterium
CGATGGCTCGTTTATACATACTTATCTGCCAATTATCAACCACATTACTGTGAAGATCTGTTATCTGAAGATATTAACGGGGTATCAAATGCTACGAACTGTGTTCGTTAAACACGTGAACAGCATTACTACATGCACTTATGCCTCTATCATATCTTTTTACTAGAATTGCAGTCTTAGACTCGTCGTAAGCATTGTTGGTTATTATCTCATTCTTCAGTTCAATCAATTCCTTTGATAATGCGTCGATAGATTTATTACAGTTCTCAAAGTCATTTTTAATAGTCTCATATACTGATTCTAATCGCGTAATTATGTTCTTTGTTTCTGTGTAAACGTCTCCCCATTTATCTTCAGGAGTGAACTTCTCATTCTCTTTTTCAAGTTCATTTATACAATCGTGAATAGTATCAGCAGTTTTATTCATCGCGACTTTATACTGCAGAGTCTCTTTGGCCTCATTAACACTTTCACTAACTACTTCCGCAGCTTTTTTTGCAGTCTCTCCTGCAAATTGTGCGCCTTTTTCTGCTTTTTGTTTAGCAATTTGGATTAGATCTTTAATACTATTTTTATCCATATTATCTCCTGTTACCAGCCTGTTTAAGCTCGGTCAACGCTGCATTCAATTTTAATGCATCTATGTTGTTATTACGGAATGTAGTGTTTCCAAATATGAACTTGCCGCTCTTGGAATCATGTTCGATAGAGTCGTATAAACATATTTCCTTGAGACTGTTGCGCTCCACTATCAAGATACCGAAAGTAGTAAAGAGGAGGTCGGTATCAAATAGCAGAGCTCTATCATCAAGAATAGCAAGCACTTCATTATTGTAGTCTTTAACATTCTTATCACATTTGCTGAAGTACTCATTAAATGCATCGCTTCCCGGATATATAACTATTATATTTGGATTACCAGATAATGCACCCTCTATTTTCTGTTTAATGATTCCTGTCATGACTTCCTTTTGCGCCATGATTTTTGAGAAGTATTCTTCTTTTTCTCCAAGAACCTTTGGAGAAACATACAGAGGTTTCGCAGGATTGGCTACAATATCCCCTATAATATCTTCTCTTGAACCCGGAAGTGCAATTTCTTCATCCTGGCAGAAATCAGCTAGTTCTGTTGTTGCCTGAGACAACTCTCCCATATCATTCATTTTTGAAATAGAACTCTCGGCTTGATTCTTTGCTTCATCAAAAGCCTCTTTAAGTAATTCATCATTTACAATTTTCTGTAATAGCACATAGTCAGATTCAGTAAATGAAAAGCTGCGCATTTTTTCTTGAATTTTTTCAATATCTTTTGACTTTGAGGAGATTGTATTGCTAATGACTTCAGCTATATGGTCTACATTACTTATTACTTTAAGTTTAGATAATGAGGCTAGCATATGGTTAATACTATCAATCAACTCAAGTCCGAAGTTTATATCATTAATCTCTCCAAGGAAGGCCTCTCTCCTAGGCGATTTAAGAATGTGCTCAATGGCATTCATTCTCTCCTCCTGGCGAGACGCACTGTAATCTGCGCCTACTCTATCCAATTCATCTTGCGGAATCGGAATAATCCTGTTGAAAATATTTACATACTTATCCTCATAGTTCTTGAGCATAAGTCTATATCTGCGAGAAGACATTTCTCTTTGATTCTCATAGAAATCGAGTTCTGATGAATTGTCTCCATTAGGCCACGGGATTAAGTGATTTGTGTTATTCACTCTGTGCATAAGGGACTCATACTGGCTCTTTGCAATACTGTTATTCTTATTGGTATATTCATTAATTAGGATAGCACTAAGCAACTGAGCATTAACCGAAGAATTGTACTTTTCATTAACTAATGAATTAAGAATTGGCATTGCTTTTTCATTAGCACCTGCTCTTAGGTATCCGATTGCACAAAGTTGCAAAACATCCCAGGTGTTTCCTGCAAATTTAACCGCTTTATCTATCAAATCCAGGACTTGCTCTTGATTGTTTCCATCATCAAGCAATATGTCTGCATATTCCAGCGCACACGCTGAGGCAAGTTGGTCTTCTCTGAGGAGTGGGAACCGATTTGTCTCCCAAAATTTAGCAAAATACTCTTTGGCCTTATCACCATAATAAGCCTTAGTATCATCTGAAATGTCAAGGGCTTTATCTCTAGCGATTTCATTTGCGGTATTTCCTATGAAATACCAAAATGGTGGATATGCACCAAAATATGATTTGACGGCTTCCAGCCTGTCAAATTTACGCATTGCGTTGTCATCCATTAATATGCTGTCATAATGCTTTATCTGTTTTTCAGATAACCTCAACTCATCCTCAAAACCATATGCATCTGCAAGTCTCCAAGCTGTATCAAGCAGTTCTCTCTGCAATCCGTTCAGTTGCTCTATGGCTGTTCTCTGAAGTTTCCATTGCTGCTCCTTATAGTCTAAGTTGTTTTCCGCTTTAGTCTTACGATAGTTCATGTATCCTATTCCGACTTGAGATGCGAGAGATATGGCCATAGTCACCGGATTACCACCTGCAACAATAAGTCCAAAGTTCGGTGCTGCACTCCAAATAGCATTGCGCATTTTCTGCCGATATTTCATGTCCATTATTCGTCTATCACCTTCCTGAATTCTGAAGAAAGTGATGGTATCAAGTATTTGCTTAAGTATCTTTAATAGAGCCTCATCGTGTGGCATGTTTTCAAGGTTGAGGTTATTCAGAATTGCATCATATTCCTGCTCCATAACATTCAAATCGTCGTAATCGATAATCTGAGAAACAGAAACCGTGCACAAATTAAGTGCATATGCTGCATTCATTTTCATGTCTTTGTTTTCCATTACGTGAAGCCTCCTATTTTAAGGTTATTTCTAGTTTAATCGGCACATGATCAGACACTTTGTCCCGGTAACTTTTTAACACCTCTTCTTCATCTATGTAAGATAGAGCATCAACTCTTGTGCACTCTATAACATATTTTGATTCTAGTGAATTGTCGTATCCAAAATGATCGAAATTCATCGAATAGTAATCCTCACTCCCCTCTATATACTTTTGTTGGGCTTTGCTTTCTATACGATCTTCATCCGAAGAAGTATCGTCCTCTGAATCAACGGGACGCTTTAAAGTGGTTTTTTCTGTTTGTTTGAATACCATTTGCTTGCCATTTTTTATTTCATACGTATATCCAGCCTTCAGCAATTTCGGCCCGATGCCCTCCAAGACAAGATTATAATCACCTAAAAGCACGGTAAATATTGACCGCATGCTACCGAGCACTCGGTCGGAAACACTCCCGTATATATCTCGCGCAAGTATACTCAGCTCATTTCTCCTCGCATCTATAGTACCAACTTCATCAGGCGCATAGGATGGTTTGCTGAATGCTATATGCGTATTAATTAAGCGTAAATCAAAATTGCAACCGCCGTATGTTCCCTGAGCAGTAAAATATCCAATGAATGGTGGTCTTACTAATCTGACCTCACCGATGCTTTTTCTATAATGATATCCAGAAACTATTTGAGGATTCTCTTTATTGTTAGGCAATTCCAATAGCTTTATTCTACGATTCTTCCATATAAAGGCATACTCTTCATTGCCAAACGGGAAAGCATAGTCCCAATAATTATTGTTAAGCTCCATCACTAGGCGCTCTACCGCACCTTTTGATCTAGCTTCTTGAATCGCAACAACATCAAACCCTTCTGATTTGATTATTTCTGCTAGTTTCTCAAAATCCTTGGTATAGTTGAGATGCTGTATATTAAATGACCCTACTATGTAATCACTCATATTCTTTATAGCTTTTATTAACCTATGATATGAATATCCCCTATAATCGGCAGTGGCTTTGTGCTATCAGTGGCAGCACGATAAATGCCGAGAATCAAGAATGCCAGCACAGCAACTGATATGAGCCACGACACGGTCTGTCCAAGAATCGGAATGATAGCCAAAGCACCGCCGAAAATACTCAGGATATTAATGACTAGTGCTTGATTCAGATGATGATTAAGGTATCTGTCGGTCCTGTCGCCGATAATAATTGCAATCAGAAATCCAATCCATGAAATATATGCAGCAATAGCTGCGATTTTATTTGTTCTCATTTTTATCTCCTATTCGTCCTTAGTTACCCTTATTATAACGAAATTAGATTAGAATATCATGATTGCGATTATTTTACTCTTCTGAACTCCTGAGTTCCTGCTTGATGGACTTTAGTTCCTTTATCATAGAAGCTGCTCCGCTTACTCCTCCGGAACTCAAGCCGAGTATCTGTTTTACAAGCACAACCATCAGGATGAGAACAAGAATTGGAATCACGCAAATGGACACGAAGTAATATGCGATTTCTTCAACCAGATTGTTAAGAAGGTCGCCCGCTTTTTCCGGCAGATCTTTTACTTTTGTAGCAGCAGCAGACAGCGTTTCTTTGGAGTTATTAAAGAAAGCCGAAAGTCCCTTCTTAGTCTTCGTCTCCTCAGCTTTTTCTTCTTGTTTGGCATCCGCAATGCCTGTTTCTTCAGAGAATTCTTCTATCGCTATTTGTTTTGACTGCTCGTGAGTCTTATCTACTGCATCCGATACCCAAACACTTGTCGGAACGAGCAAGAACATGACAAGTCCTAGAGAAACCATCTTTATTCCTACTGTTTTAAGCAGTTCGCTATTGAACACAAAGAATCCCGCCAGCAATAGAAGTCCTATAGGAATCAGTATCTTGAACGCAAACGCCCCTCCAATAGTTATTAACAGTTTCTCAAAGTAAATTGCTGCAAACAGCAGAACGAAGTACCCTCCTAGGTCAGTAAGGCGATCTGAAACAGCTTTACCTGCGTCTCCGGGAATTAGGTCTATTGCAGATGCTGCCGCAAGAGATACTATAGACATTTTTAGTACTGTGTCTTCCTTCGCTTCAAGTGCTGCTGACGTCTCTTTTAGAGTCTCCGGGTCAGAGAAAGTCTTTGCCAGCACAGAGAATGATGCCAGCGCTATTACAATCAGTACGACTGCGATGATAATGTTCTTCTTACTTATACTCATGAAACACCTCCATATAAATCTTGTTCATTACGAATATATCGAATGTTAGTTGCTGTTAATAATTCTAACACACTAAGCAGCGTTGCTATGCTACCGGCATATTCTTTCAAACAATCTATCTACCAGAGCATCCTTAACGTCTGCATCCGGAGACATATCATCAAGTAGCAGTAACATGCTTGCCACTGAAATCTGTTTATCTATTGCTTCACGTTCCGCAAGGAGCTCCTCAAGTCGAGAATTAATCATTTTCTCATCCATTCCGTCTTCTTTTTCTAACACAAGGGTTATGTTCTCAACAGGCACTCCTATACTTCTCAGTATCAGTATTTTCTTAGCCCTTCTGACTGCTTCGTCATCATACAGCCATTCTTTTCTTCCCTCTGAGTTGCGGATTGTAGGATGCAGTACTCCCTTGCTGTCGTAATACCTTAACGCGTTTGCTGTAATTCCAGTTATTTCAATGACTTCCCGAATTGTAATCAGTGACATTACACACCTCTCTTTCCAACTGTACATCTCGTTGTAACGACGAGGTCAATGCCATATTTAAAAGCGCCCCGTCGTGAGAAAAGGATTCTCACTATAGGCGCTGTAATTTTTGCGAACTCTATGAAAAGAATATTTGTTATAATGAACCGAAAGGATTGCGGGATAAATCCAAAAGATAAGAATCACAGGAGGTATCAAATTGAAAGTAGATTTAGGCGTTCAGCAGGCTGTATTTCCAATGCCTGTTCTGATGGTCGCAGCGTATGATGAGAATGAGAAGGTCAACGTCATGAACGTTGCCTGGGGACAGATTTGCGGTATGGATAAGATCTATCTGTGCATCAGCAAAGGTAAGAAAACTCTGTCCAATATTCTGAAGAGCAAAGCATTTACTGTCTCTCTTGCAGATGTAGAGCACATGGATGTCGCAGATTTCTATGGTATTTCATCCGGAAACACAATGGATGATAAATTCGAAAGAACCGGCTACACCGCCGTTAAGAGCGACAAGGTTCACGCACCTATCATTGAAGAGTTCCCGCTTGCTATCGAGTGCGAATTCCTCGAGGAGCTCGACACCGGTAATATCCACGGTGTCGTAGGTAAAATCGTCAATGTCAAGGCAGAAGAATCTGTTCTTGATGAGAACGGAAAAGTTGATGTTCTAAAGCTCAATGCCATTATGTTCGACAACCTCCGCAGCGGATACTACACCGTTGGTGAGAAGGCCGGTCAGGCATTTGACATCGGAAAGAAATGGCTGTAATAACCAACCGGGCCGAAGCAATCGCTTCGGCCCATTCTTTTATTCCTGTGATTCTATTTCCTCAATCTTTTCTCCGAGCAGTTTAGCTGCGGCTAACAGGATTGCGCTACCTGCAACTCCCACAGCCAGCATTTTCATCAGTACATCGGCGAGATTTGCAGATGTATCTTTAGGTTCTGTCATTCCGACTTTATTTGTAGACATAACTATTCATCCCCTTTCTATTCGTTATTTATATTCCACAGTAGCTTTTCAGAGTTCGACTTGGTACCATCGAAATCATCTGTAAAATACGAATGATGTTTCGCTCCTAGCTTGAGATACAAGTCTCTTGCACCGTCGTTTCCTCTAACAATACATACGCTCATTTTGGTGTAGTCATTATCCAGAGCATACTCTCTTATTCTCTGAGTCAGCTTGGTCCCGATGCCTTTTCCCTGTGATTCCGGACATATATGTAAAGAGTCCATATATAGGCAGTCCTCAATCTCGCTATCCGGAGAGCATGCACCAAAGCCCAGGAAGTCATCTCCGTCGTATGCAACAAATATCCGGTGCTCGTCTTCCTCTAAAAACTCCGACCATTTGTCTATGCCGTATTGCACATTCAGCTGATCTAAATACTCGGATGAAAGCATGCCCTTATACGTGGCCTTCCAATTCGAGATGTACAACTCTGCTATATTCTCGATGTCTTTTAAACAGGCTTCTCTGATTTCCACTTCAATCTATCCGTTAACTATCTTCACCACAATCATAGCAGTGATTACCGTCTGTGTCTCCGCTATCGCAGTACGGACAGCTGTAATCGCCGCTGCCGATCGGCATGTCGTCTCCGTAGAAGAGCTTCCAGAATATCCACTGGCATGGTATTCCGATTGCAATCGAGAGTAACGCCGCTCCGACATTGCCCTCACTGAAATTGTACCAGGCTATCGCTCCGCTGATTACAAGCGGCAGAAATATGATGCCCAGACTGAGTCCGATTATTCCAAGTATTATGTATAGAAGTACTTTCATTGCTCTTATTATACCTCATATTACCACTGCATATGCACTTAGGCATATCAATAACACGAAACCAACCGTTAAACCTAATATCCTCAGTACATGCATGGCGTTCCTCCTTTTCTCTTTACACTGCGTTTTACTGTCGATAGGATAATCGCCCAGGTGTCCTGAAAATTTCCCACAATAAAGACGCCGATTGCTCGGCGCCTTTGGTCATTGCGATTTGCACTACTTCGTGTATTTGCCGTTGATGAAGACTACGTCTTCGTCAGCTCCGTATGAACTGCCGTATACCTTCACAAGACCGATGATCCAGTCTACGAGAGCCCAAACACCGAAGCCGCCGCATGTGAGAAGTTTGATGATTCCGAGTCCGATCTGGCCACGTACGAATCTGTCGATTCCGAATCCGCCGAGGAGCCATGTGAACACCCATACGAATACGTGCTTGTTCATTGTGACTACTTTACCCTCTGCAGTATTCTCTACCTGTGGCTCGATTACATCGTCTGCTTTGTCTACAGCATCAGTGATCTTCTCGCCAACGCCGGAGATCTTCTCAGCTGCTCCTGCAGCTGCTTCCTTTGCAGCGCTTGCAGCATTTTCAACTGCTTCACTTGCTGCTGCCTTAGCTTCGTCTGCAGCTTCCTTTACTTCGCTTGCTGCTGTTTCAACTTTTTCTTTGAGTTCTGTGTTTTCCATTTGATTGTACCTTCTTTCTTATTATCCATAAGATATTTAATTAGCATAGTGAGTTTAGCAAATGAATAGTTTCAGAACGGTCACACTCGGAAAAAAGGTAAAATAAATGTGGCGGGTTACCCCGCCACATCTGTAGTTTTGAGTCTAATTAGCCGAGAAGTTTGTCGGACAGTTTAGCCTTGATAACTTTCTTTGCAGGAATCTTCATCTCTGCGCCTGTCTGAGGGTTGCGGCCTGTTCTAGCTGCTCTCTGAGCTACTTCTGCCTTGAATGTGCCAGGGAATACAACCTTGTCACCCTTCTTAAGTGCATCTGCTGTTACCTCGAAGAAAGCGTTAACTGCTGTTGTAGCGTCCTTCTTGCTGAATCCTGTCTTAGCTGCAAACTTTTCTACAAATTCTGCTTTAGTCATTTCTCAATCTCCTTTTTTAATTATTATCATATGTTGTATGTTTTGCGTTTGTTAACACACCTCGATTATTATAAGGCATTTTAAGTGAAAAATCCATCCCAGATGGCGATTTTTCGCGGTTTTTCGTGTCCTAGAAAAGATACAATCTGTCTACCCGATGATTCTTTCTATGAGGGACAGGAAGTTCTCTGAATAGACTTTGTTAATGTCTGCAGCGCTGAATCCTCTTTTCTCAAGTTCCGCTGCTATGCTCTGCGCATGGGATATGCTGCTAAGCCCGGCTGTCACATAGCTGATGCTCTCATCTACTCCTACATCATCGAGGAAATCTACGAGATCAAAGCCAAGGCCCACGCATTCGATTCCCATCTTCTCTGCGGCGTATTCGATGTGGTCGCATAGGGTTGCCACATTCTGCTTTGCAGGATATTCAGACAGGAATGGTGAGTACGCGCTTATGCCGAGCATGCCTTTGCTGTCCGCTATTATCTTAAGCTGATCGTCAGTGAGATTACGCGGATGATTGCAGATATGCGAGACATTGGCATGAGATACCATGAATGGTCCTTCTGCTATGGATGCTGCATCATAAAAAGTCTGTTTGCTCGAATGTGCGAGGTCAAGAATAGCCCCCATGGATTGGATCTTCTTTACGCACTTTCTCCCAGCTTCCGTGAGGCCTTCTGATGAGTCTGCGCCTCCTGCGAATTCATTGGTTTCATTCCAAGTGAGGCTGAACTCCCTCATGCCGAGTTCATAGAGTTCATCTAGTTTGCCGAAATCTCCGCGTAGGAAACTGAGCCCTTCTGCGCCTGTGAATATGGCATGCTTGTTTGCAGATACAGCCTCTTCATACTCCGATGCACTCGTAACAAGCACTGCCTCATCGGTGCATACTGCAAGTTCTTCCTTCATATGCCCGATTATCCTTTCGGCTTGTTCTTCCACGGGCATGGTGTATACCTCGCAGTACGGGTCTACCCATACAGGGTAAAACCCGCCGACGCATCCGCCAGCGAGCCATTTATCCTTGTGATAGTCCCTGATTATATTTTTCAATCCGCGCGCTCTTTTTTCATCGACGTCTTCGAATATGTCCGAGTGCGCATCAAAGAGTTTATACATATCTATTCATTACCTCGGTATTCCAAACAGAAGTCCGCATACGTAGATGATAGGAATTGCCAGTATGGTCTTTTCGATGAAAAGGATTACCATGTGGCGGAACTTAACCGGAATCTCTGCCATCAGGAGCACAGGGCCTACCTCAGACATGTATATGATCTGGATAAGCGAGAGTACGCAGATGATGAACTTGGTGAGATCCGAGCTTATGTCTCCGCAGAGGAGTGACGGGATCATTACATCCGCAAAACCTGCTACTGTTGCAGGAGCTGCTGCCATTGCATCAGGGATTCCGAGTACCTGCATGAAGTATCCGAAAGGTGCGCCAAGCCAGTCAAACACAGGTGTGTATGTGGCTATCATGAGGCCTGCGGTTCCTACCAGCATAACTACCGGGAGTACGGAGAATATGATGGCGGAGCAGAAGTCCACTGCCCTCCATATCATGGCTTTGATGCCTTTGAACGTAGCTGCCTTTTGAACAGCAAGCTGGACAGCAAAGTCGAAGGTGCTCATATCGTCCGGTTTGTCGTTTTCCTTGTTCTCTTCCTGTCCGTTGTAGTACGCGTCTGGGAACAATGTGATCGGCGGTATGCGGCACATGATGATGGTCGTAAGAAGCGCCGTGATAAACATGCTGGCTACAATAGGTACGAAGTATTTCTCAATCCCGATGATGGATGAGATGATGTACCAGTATGCTATGCCCGTCGCGGAGAAGCAGCATGAGATTGTAACTGCTTCCTTGGCTGTGTAGTAGCCGTGTGTGTACTGGTCGTTTGTGACCATGATTCCGAGATTCTGGTCTCCGAGGAACGATGTCAGTACGTCTACCATGCTCCTGCCCGGTATGTGCAGAAGTGGCCTTGCGATTCCGCGGCAGAGCGTTCCGATGAATTCCATCAGGCCGAAGTCCAGCAGGAACGGAACGAAGAATGATGCTACTACGAACCAGATCATGATGCTCGCTACCAGGTCGAGCATGACCATGCCGGTATCTTCGCTGTATATTTTTTCGGAAATAAGATTGAACCAGATAATGATGGCAAGTGCCGATCCGGCTATTCTTATAATCGTCTCTACCCAGCCCGGAACGAGAACCTTTTTAAGTCTCTCGCTCTTCATCACGAATTCGGGTTTTGTAAGCTGGCATATCAGGGTTGCAATAGCCGTAGCTGTCATAAGTACTATGGCTACTTGCATAGACCATCCGGACGCCTTACTTGAGCACCAGCTGAGCAGCAGGCCTATGGCCATACCTATCTTTCCGCCTATCTTCATCGGCGTCAGGTAAAGCAATACTCCTATAAGAGCCGGAATGGCGAACATCAAAACATTTTTAGTCGTCAATTTGACCGGTTCAAACTTTTTCATAAATACCTCCCATATAACTAGATTTGTTTAACTATACAGGATTGTTAATAATTATGCAATGTTTTTTATAATTATTTATTTTGAAGTTCAGCTGTGCAGTTATGGATAACCGACGCAGTGCCATGAATAAGTGCATGCACAGCGCGACATAAACAGCACAGCACAATCAGCGCTGCACACACACTTTTTCACAGCCTGCCAGTATATACCCACCTACCTACCATATACTCTGCCGGTTACCCACAGCCTGCACAACTGCTACTACGAGCATTAAATAATAACAATAATACTGATTGTTATTCTTTCTCATTGCTGATGGTCCGTAGTAGTCGAGGCGGTGGATTATGTTGATAAGCGACGCTGATTCTCCGGGAGCGGTGGATAAGTCGGTGGGCAGAGATTCTCTGTCCATGGACTTATCCATGGCTCTTCGCTTATCCACATAATCCATGGCCTTTCAATAAATGAAAAATCTCGACCATCTAGATCGAGATTTTTGTCACTGTTTTATTGTTTAACTATTTAATCAGACCTAAGTTCTTGGCCTCGCTGATTATCTTCGGAAAATCCGCAAGGGATACTTCCACATCGTGCTTTTTTACAAAGCCCAGGAACTCTGCCATCGTAATCTTGTTATCTGCAAGAATCTCGTTTACTTCTGCCTTAATAGCAGGATCGGTTTCATACTGTTTAATCAATTCTTCTATAGTTGCCATAGTGCCTCCTCCTTTTGATTTATTATAGCTTTTTCGAAGGTTGGTTTGTTGTGTTGTTTATGAATGTTTTATATAACTATTGATTATTGTATAAAATAGCAAAAAGAAGAAGGTTCTGGGCCCTCCGCTATCCAGCAGTGGGTCGAACCTTTTCTATCAAAATAATATCATCATATTCATAAATGTCAAATATTTTCAGGATACTCTATGAGTTTTTCGTTCTTTAGAATTATCTTTAATCGTTTTGTATGTCTGTCCTCAAATTCGCGCTTAAGCTGTCTTAGCGTATTTGCCTCTGGCAACGGGCATCGCCTGAGATCGAATATGATGTATTTGGATTGCTTTGCAGCTCTTCTATAATTATGCTCTATTGTTCTCTTGCTTCTCCCTCTCGGGCACTTTATCTCCCATTCGACATCATCCATTATAATATCGGGTGTGAGCATCTTTGGACTGTTATTTGGAGGTATGAAAACAATATCATGCCCTCTTTCAGCAAAGAATCTTGCTGTAGCAAGTTCATGTTTTTCTGGCGGTACTTTAAGATGTGATATATCAATCTTTCCACTCATTTAGACTAGGCTATTTCTGCTTATACTACCACTTGATATAATGCATTTTATCGTTTTACAGTTCTAGGTCAACCTCTTGAAAATGCATGATTCTACCGTTTCCTGTCATAGATGATTCTTTTGTCGTTTTTAGTGAAAAAATTGTAGGAATTCGTGCGTTTTTCGAATGTTTTTTTGCGCAAACAAAAGGAGCCCGATACGACTAATTCGAAAACACTCGGGCTCCTGTCAGTATTGATGCTAATTATTCTGCTTCTGCTTCCTCTCCCCAGTTTGAAAATGCATCATCTATTGTTTTGAACGAGGTTGCAAGGCCTCCTGTTAACGCATCGACAAATTCTCCTGCCGGTTCAAGTTTGTCGACCATCCACTTATCATCAACTTTAGTAAGACTGAGTGGTACTGTTTTCTCATACGTTTTCTCTGTCATATCTGCCACTTTCCCAGACAAAAGCGTCGATGCCAACGCATCCATATCCTCCTCTGTTGCATCACTGAATGCCAGTATGAGTGCCTGCGACATATAATCTGCAATAAAAGAGGAGAATGCGTCGCCTATCCTATATGTGGATATCTTAACATCCACGGTCGCCTTGTCTCCGTCTATCTGTTCGTTACTAAGTTCGTAATCGAATTCGAGCATCTTCGGAATAAGTTGTTCTTCGGTTATCGCATCAAAAGAGCTATCTGCGGTCTCCTCTTCAGCTTCCTCAGTGTATGTTTCATTTATCAGGTCCAATTCCCCTCCCGAGTATACCTCTGCTATCTTCTCTGCATCCTGCGTCTTTAAAGCTGTTAGGAATGTATCTGCCACTTCTGTCGGCTTTGGTCCTCCACAACTACTGAAAAAGAGCATTGTAGTAAAGATCGACAACGCTATTGCAATATACTTCGTTTTTGTTTTAGCCATAATTCATCCTCCTAAGATAATGTGCTTTAGCTATTGCATATATATTATTCGCTATTGTGTCCAAAAAAATCGCCCCAAAGGTAGAAGGTATGCGAATTAAGCGATTTAGATGAAATCATTTATAGCGCTTGGCTTGGCGGGCTATGGCGTCTTTCATCTGCTGCACTACAGGGTCCGGAGCGACGATTCTGACGTCACCTTCGAGGGACATGATCCAGCCGAGGAAGTGGTTGCTCACAGCGACTGTGACTGTGGTGCGAAAGTGTGTGTCACTTATAGGGGCTATGATGATGTCTTTACCGAAGCGGTCTATCATGACGCTGATCATGTCGTTTTCCGCTTCGAGCGTGACCTTGGTCTCCTCTCCGCCGAACATTCCGAACATCATATTGCTGTAGCGTGGGATATTGATGGCTTCGAATTCCTTGCGGCCTTCACGCTTTTCATCCAGGATCTCGATGCTGAGCATCTTGTCCACTCTGTAATGCGTGATATTCTCGTACTTCGAGTCGTAAACTGCGAGATAGTATTTCTCATCATCCCACATAAGTGCCCATGGGCTTGCCTGGTACCACCTGCCGTCGTGACGGAGTTCCATCTCTTTGTTCAGATTCCACTGGAAGTATTTGAATCTTATCTGTTTGTCGCTCGCTATGGCTTCGTGGATCTTATCTACGTTGTAGTAGATGCTCTCGTTCATGGTCTTGACGCGACCTGCAATCACAACCTGCCTGTGGAGTTTACTGCCCTCGTGCTTGCTGACAAGTGACTCGAGCTTCTTGATCAGTTGGCTCGATTTCTTGTCCGTGATGAACTTGGCAGACTGGACTGAATCCACGAGGAGTTTGAGTTCCGGCAGTTCGAAATCTCTGCTGCCGAGGTAGTAATAGTGGTTCCTGCCCTCGTGCTCTGCGATGATGTCCAGCCCGAATCTCCTGAGTTCCTCGAAGTCCTGGTACAGCGTCTTTCTGTCTGCATTTACTCCGCATGCTACGAGTTTGTCTACAATCTCGGGCATGGTAAGTGCGTGGTCTTCGTCTGTTTCCGTAGAGAACAGTTTGACCAGATACAGCATCTTCAGCTTTTGATTTTCACCCTTACGAACTTTAGCCATTGTCTAGCAGCCCTTTCTGGTTTTTATTTGTCTATATTATCCACAAATCTGTGCAGCACTGCCAGCATATCTTCCGGCAGGCGTGCTTCGCACTCGGCTTTGAGTTCTTGCGGGACGCCGTAGTATGCCTCTGCGATGGAGCCTGCTATGCAAGCGAGTGTGTCCGTGTCTCCGCCGAGGGATATTGCGTTTCTGAGTGTGTCCTCGAAACTCTCAGCCTCAAGGAAAGATATTATGGCTTCTGGAACTGACTCCTGACATGACTCAACGTGGTGGTATCCCGGCCTGATCTCATCGCAGGTCCTATCCAGGTCGTAGTCAAATCTGCCTGTGATGTAGTCTTTGATGTATTCCTTGTCCATTCCGTCTCTTGAGAGGAAGATTGCAGCGGCAGTCGCCTCCGCTCCTTTGATTCCCTCCGGATGGTTGTGCGTCACTTCTGCGGTCCATCTTGCGAGCTTTTCTGCCTCATCAAGCGTTTCGGCTGTCCATCCGGCTGCAGATACTCTCATAGCCGAGCCGTTGCCCCAGCTGTTGTATGGCTCTCGCGAGCTGTCTGCCAGCCAATGGTAGAACCTCCCTCCGTAACCTGCGCCCGGATATCTGTGTCCCCAGTCATGCATTGAGTCTATGAGGATATCTTTGAATTTGGCTCCGCTTTTTATTGCACCGCTTTCCTTTGCTTTCATTATTGCGTCTGCGACCGCTATGGTCATGACGCTGTCGTCTGTAAATCTTGCGCCCTTCTCAAAGAATGTAAAATCCTTTCTCTTATCTCCTCTGTCGAATTCATAAGGGCTGCCTATTATATCTCCAAGTATTGCTCCGTACATATACTGCCTCCTTTCACGCTACGCACCGAGGATTGGCTGGTCGAAATCGAACAGATAGATGTTGATCGTGTGGACGTTGTATTCGCCCATCTCTATGCAGTACTCTATGATTTTATCGAAGGTGCTGCTCGGGGAGAGCGCATATCCTGCTTTCATCAGGAGGTCCTTCGTCTCATCGAGTGATAGTTCGAGTGCTATTGCCAATGCCACTGCCGTTCTCTTGGACGGCGCGTAGTCGATGTTGTTTCTGATTTTCGAAAAAAGTTTCCTGTCTATATTGGCTTTCTTGTATACCTCAGGATCGGTGAGTCCCCTCCGGTCTATGAGCATGAACAGATGCTCCTGGAAGGTTTTGTCCAGGTTCTCTATCCTGTCTGCGAGGGACTTTGATGACGAGTATTCCTGTATCAGATCTGCGTGGATTTCCTCTACCTGAGCGATTCTGTTGCTTAGGATACGCCTTCTGCCTCGCATCTCACTTCGAGACAAATCCTCTTCAACCATTAAGTCCGATTCTATTATTGGTCCGGCACTGAGGATCTCGTCCTCCTCAATGTATGACTTAATCCCTGCGAAAAGTTTGCCGGACACCTCGAACGACTCTTTGTCGTAGACGACCAGGTAGACCTCCATCTCGTGCGCGAGGAGGAATGAACTTATTTCCCTGATTGCTATCTGAAGAGCTTCGTCTTTCGGAAAGCCGTATGTGCCTGTGGCCATGAGCGGGAACGCTATGGATTCGCATTTGAGTTCATCTGCAAGAGCCAGGGACTTGCTGTAGCAAGCGGCTACGGCCTCCCTCTCTCCGTGATCTCCGCCCATCCAGGCCGGTCCTATCGCGTGGATAATGTATTTGGCATTAAGTTCAAACGCGGGCGTGCACGCGACCTCGCCTGTTTTCATCTCTCCTATGGCGGCTCTGGCCTCAAGGAGTTTGTCCCGGCCCGCCGCCTCATATATGGCAGAGTCGACGCCGCGGCCGACTGCGACCATTGGATTGGCCGTGTTGACTATGGCGTCTGCCTCTACATTTACGATGTTGTTGCGTATGATCTGTAATGCCATTTATCTCCTACTTTCTCTTCTTCCTGCTTTTGTAGTCTTTTCTGATGCAGTCGAGCGATGCATCTGCTATTGCGCCTGTGAAGCTGTATTCCATCATGACATCCGACATTGCTGCGAAGTTACCTGCTATACCGACATCATCGTTATGGAAACGTGCAGCGCGCTCTCTTCTGATGCCCATTCTGCCGGCTACTTCCGCCGCGTCGATGTTGGCGCCGAGGAATATGAATTCCCATCCGTAACGCTCGGTCTGGCGGTTTATCATCTGTTTGACTTTCTTGTAGTCGTAGATGACGCTGGCGTTTTCCATGCCGTCCGTCGTGATTACAAAGAGCGTCTTGTCCGGTCTGTCCTCTTCTCTTGCATATTTGTGGACGTTGCCGATGTGGTGGATTGCGCCTCCGACTGCATCGAGCAGTGCGGTGCAGCCTCTTACATAGTATGTCTCCTCGTCGAGCTCGCTGACCTTGTCTATATCCACTCTGTCATGCACCACTTCGGATATGTGATCGAAAAGCACTGTGGACCAGATGATGTCTCCGCCTTCTTTCTTTTGCTTATCAAGCATCGAGTTGAAGCCGCCTATAGTGTCTGCTTCGAGGCCTCCCATCGAGCCGCTTCTGTCGAGTATGAATACAACTTCCAGTTTGTTTCTATCTTTTTCCTTAGCCATTTTCTTACCTCCTTGCTTCTCTGAACTTTTTGTTTACAGGCTCATAATAGCAAGTAGGATAGGGCCAAAGGTCGCCTCTCATGCGACATTTTTACTGTCTCGTGCGACACTTATATTATACACCTTTACTGCATCAAAAAACGCCCTCCTGCGAGAGCGTCCTTCATCATAAACTACATTCCGAGTTGCGCTTTCAATCCATCTTGAAGCACTTTTGATAGACTCAAATTGTTTCTTTCTGCTTCTATTGCCAGCCACTCCGGAATAGACAGAGTTTTCTTTACAGCCTTTGTACTCCTACGATACTTGTTAACATCAACTGATACATATGACACAACATCCTTAGACTTGATTTTCTTGATATCGCTGGCTTTAGGTAAAGGTTGATTCTCTTCAAGAAGCGCTGATAGATAAAGTCCCATTGCCTCTTGCGCATTCTCCATTGCATCTTCTAAAGACTCTCCATCCGTAACGCATCCTTCTAAATCCGGGAACTCAACCCAGTACGTCTCTTCTTTATGAAAAATTGCAGGATATATCTTTGTCATTGTCTTCACTTCCTTTCTACAGCCCTAGTCTTTTCTTCAGCTTAAGCTCCAATCCTTTTGCTAAGTCTTTACTTCCATGTACGGGTATGACCTCTATTTGGCCATTGTTTTTCAGTACATAGTGGCTGCCTTTAATTCTGTCAATTACCCAACCTTGAGATCTATATAGGTCAACCATTTCTTTTCCGGTCATCTCTATTCTCCTTTACGATTATATTACGTAATTTACGTAATAGCAATAACTTGCCCAATAAAAAAACGGAGAGAGCTCTCTCCGTTAATCTGTATATCGATGGCTCGATTATATCGAATTCTTTGTCTTTTTCAATCGCTTCTGTGTGAAGATTGTTTCATACAATCTTCACAAACCTGCGGGGGCTAGTTCTGCTCAAAAACGACCGTTTTATCTTTCTTAATCGGGTAGCGGACTTCGGCAGGTGCATATCCCGTGAGTTCCGCGGTCTTTTCCTTGGTCATCTTGAGTTCATCGAGCCTTCCGTTTTTCTTGGCCAGGATTAAGATGATGATGCCCAGCGAAGCGTCGATGAAGAGTGCCGGCAGAGCGCCCTCGACTCCGAAGTCGAAATCGTAGATGAGGTTGCTGATTCCGTTTGCCGCATCGAGGTGGAATATTGATGTCTCGGATACAAGGCCGCTGTTTGGCAGGCCGAATATTAGGTTCTGGGTGAAGTTCCACATCGTGTGTATGCCCATGCAGGTCCAGATGCTGCCGGAATACCAGCGGAGCAGCGAGTACGAGAGGCCAGTGATGATAAGGCCTGTCATAGCGATAGCAGATATTCCCGGATTAGTTGCGTGTAGAAGTCCGAAGAAAGATCCGTTAACTACAATTGCTACCCAGAGCGGATAGTGCACGTTGATTCTTTCGTACATAAAGCCTCTGCACCATATCTCTTCGGAGCTGCTCTGTATGAATACTGAGATGAGTGCGAAGATCATGAGTGGTATGCCGCTTGGTGCGAAGTCAAATACTAATTTGATATCTCCGTGAATCAGAGCACACAGTATGCAGAAGAAGTTCGTAAGGAATCCCAGGAGGAGTCCGAACCAGAGCATTCTCCACGAACACGTCTCTTTGTTTGGCAGCATAGATTTGCCTATATCTCTGTTTTTCCTAAATAGGCAGAGCAGCACAAAAGTTATTACGGTTATGATGGTGCATGTGTACATGTCCAGCACGAAATGCAAGTCCGGTATGTCCGTAGTCCTGCCGGTTACGTGCTTATCGAAAGGAAGAGTCAGCATGGATCCCAATAATATGTACCAAACTATAAAGACCATGCTTATCCAGATAATTCGATTTGTGAAATGTGTCTTCTTAAAAAATTGCATATCGTTTTCCTTACTACTGTATTAAAGCGTCCTGGCGGTGGTTTTCAGCCCAGCTGCGGCGTGAGAAATAATCCTCCAGGATCCATTCGGTCCTCTCATTGAAAACCGGTCTGCAGCTTGTTATCTGAGGGATAATAAGTCCCGGGAATACATTGTATTCAAACATTACAGGGTCTCCGTTTTCATCGATGCTAAAGTCCCATCCGATGCATCTGAAATGGCCCACTCTCGGATGAATGCGTCGTACTACATCGTATACCCTGTCTATGGAAGGAACTCGATAACCGTCATCGAAAATGCCCTTTCCGTTATCGTACCATTTACCGAGATCGGAATACACCTTTTGATTCATTCTCCCGTCCTCAAGTATCAGAGTGTAGAAGCCTCCGTCCTTACTGGTCACGAAAGATGTTCCGGGAGCGCTTACGCGAAGGCCCGCACTTTCTATATACACTTTATTATCCATCAGGAGCGAAAGGACGCGTATCGTGACGGCAGAGGTCGGGTTGAGCTTAGCCAGATTCGGATGCTGCTTGATGCGTTCTTGAATGATGAAGTTTGCACCGGCTCCGCGCAGAAGTTTCCTTATATCTTCTTCGGAACTATCGGAAGGTGTAAATACGGTGATTCCCTTCCCGCAGGAGGTATCTATTGAAACCTTCAGGAACAGCTCTCCTTTCCTCTCGCGGCATAGGGCTATCGCGTCGTCCTCTCTAATGAGCCTTCTCTTTTCATCGCAATAGGTCCCATCGATTTTCAGAGCGACTGTTTGCGGTTGTTTCACATCGCAGAACAGATACTCAAGATATCCTTTGTTTATCAGCCCTTTGCGCTGCAAACCGTCATTCATATATGGCAGTATTTCAGTGTAGAACAAATCCGCAGGAATAAACCCGGGATCCATCATGTGATCCCGGGACCCGTAATATTCGAACCAGAATTGTTTCGGAGCTCGACCAAATCTCTTCCAGTAAGGAAGCACATTCTGTTTATATGCTTCCTCACGTTCTTTCAGGCTCCAGTCATCGAGGTCGATCTTATTAAAAACCTCCAGTTCTTCACGCTCCAAAGCTTTAGACAGATAGAGTCTCCTCGTTTTTCGCGCAAAGCCGAGCGCTGAACTATATAGACTTTCATTTATCATAGCGTTTTTCTATTTAACGGTCACTTTGACGTTCTTGGACACGCCGTTGTGGGCGAATACAGTTATTGTGCATGTGCCGCTGCCTTTGGCTGTAATCTTGCCCTTGGCGTTTACTGTGGCTACGCTGCTGTCTGATGTCAGGTAGCGCAGCTTTGGCGCATGGCTCTTTGGCATCAGCCTCTTGCCCTTCTTGAGCTTGTTGACCTTTGCTTTGATCTTATAGGTCTTGCCCTTCTTGAGGGAGACTTTTTTCTTCTTAACTGTCACGCTCTTGGCGTTGGTGTATTTCTTGTTTCCGCCTCCGGTGTATGCGTGCATGACA
>CADAJM010000018.1 GCA_902788245.1 uncultured Eubacteriales bacterium
TAAATAAGCTGGAAGGCTAGTGGCAACTGCCGCCGCTGTTGTGCTTGCAGCACCCTCCAGAATAAGGGCATCCTATACATTGGTTTCCCCTTTTTTTCTGCTTGTATATATATCTGACAGCGAAAAATACAACCAGTGCCAATGCTATAACAGCAATTATTGTTGCAATGTTCATTTTTCCTGCCTCCTTTCGATAACAGTTCTTCCTGTTTTTAATCTATCACTAATTAGTGCAGATTGTCTGAAGTTAATGTGATTATTCCAGGCTGATGCTTCCAGATAATCTTCCATCCAGTCTATATTTTTTGTCAAAGCCTGCTCTGACTTTGATTCCTGTAATCACAGTAATTGCCACGAAGCTTATTACTGCTATGAGTCCAGGAACGAAACCATCTGCCAGATGTCCGTAAACTACCAGTGTTCCAATCTGATTTACCAGGAAGGCAACAGTGTATCCTGTGGCCAGCTGAAGGCCTACTGCGGCAAGAAGCCACTTCCTGCTTTTCAGCTCTGAATTCATGGCTCCAATTGCTGCAAAGCATGGAGGTGTGTAGAGATTGAAGAAGAGATATGCGAGTGCGGCTACTGCTGTCATTCCCATCGTGGTAGCGACAGTGTTGGCTCCGCCTGTCATCTCGAGTTCTTCAACATCGATAAATGCCGTAAGTCCGTATACTACTGCGAGTGTACCAACTACGTTCTCCTTGGCTATAAATCCCGTGATAGCCGCTGCTGCGAGCTGCCATACACCGAATCCCAGCGGGATGAGGAGGATGGCGAACGGGCTTGCGATGGATGCGAGTATGGATGTGTTCTCCGCACCCTCTTCTACCATCTGCAGCTGCCAGTTGTAGGACTGCATGAGCTGTACTACGAGGTTGCAGACCAGGATGATGGTTGCTGCCTTGATGATGTATGCCTTCGCTCTTTCCATCATAGACTTGAATGCGAACTTTAGGCTCGGCATTTTCCACTTAGGAAGCTCCATGATGAAGAATGACTTTCTGTATTTATACCCCGTGATGTATTTGATGAGCAGTGCTCCGAGGAATATGAGGGCAAGTCCGAGGAAATAGCTGACCGTGCTGACCCAGCCTGCTCCCGAGAAGAACGCACCTGCGAATAGTGCGATTACCGGGATCTTAGCTCCGCATGGGATGAAAGTTGCGAGCATGGATGTAGCTCTTCTTTCTCTCTCGTCTCTTATGGTGCGGCATGCCATGATAGCAGGGATTCCGCATCCTGTTCCGATTACTACCGGAATTACCGACTTACCCGAAAGGCCTACTCTTTTGAATATAGGATCCATTACGGCACTTACTCTTGCCATGTATCCGCAGTCCTCGAGCAGTGCAATCAGGAAGTACATTACCATTACGAGCGGCAGGAATCCGACTACGGCTCCGACTCCGCCTACGATACCGTCTGCGAGTATGGTGCTGATTATGGCCGGACTGTTTTCTAGTTTGCCTGCTACCCACTCCTGGAACATCTCAATCCAGCCTACCAGCCAGTCCGCGATTGCAGGGCCGAGCGCTGCCTGAGACACCCAGAATACGCCCCACATTACGAGGGCGAATATGATAATACCTGCGATAGGATTTGTCAGAACTGCGTCTGCCTTATCCGAACCTGTAGTCTCTGACGAGAGCTGCTCTCTCTTCTCAACTGTGTCTACGATTTCATTTACGAATTTGTAACGCTTTCTGTCCTCTGCATCTACTGCAGCTTTATCGTGCAGGTTGATGTCTGCCTGGATGTATGGAGCGTCCTGTTTTGAGCCTGCGAGAGATATGGCCTTGCTGATTACATCGCTCAGGCCTTTGCCCTCAGTGGATGTCGTCTCAAATACAGAGCATCCGAGTCTCTCGGACAGCTTGGCTACATCGATCTTAGTCCCTTCCTTTTCATTGATGTCGCTTTTGTTAAGCGCAACTACTACAGGGATACCCAGTTCGAGCAGCTGCGTCGTAAAGAAGAGAGATCTGCTCAGGTTTGTTGCATCTACGATATTAATGATGGCATCCGGATTGGACGTTCTTACGTACTCACTTGTGATGCCCTCCTCCGGTGTGAACGGAGACATTGAATATGCACCCGGAAGGTCGACTGCGATTACATCTTTTCCTCCCGAGTACTCATCTTTAATCTTAAATTCTTTGCTTCCGACTGTTACGCCGCCCCAATTACCGACCTTTTCGCTTCTGCCCGTGAGAGCATTGTACATGGTCGTTTTGCCGCTGTTAGGGTTACCGGCAAATGCGATTCTCATATAACTACCTCCTGTACCTTCTATAAACTACCATTAGACAATAATGGCTTCTGACAGCAGCGAATCGAGATTGTACCTGCCGTCTTTAATAACTACAATGCAACTGTTCTTCTTCTTGGAAACGAGCGTGATCGGCTCGCCCTCGTAACAGCCAAGTCTAAAGAGGAACGAATTCATCTCTTCGTCCTCGGTATTGATTTCCTTAACCACGTAGGTTTTGCCTGTATCGGCATCGAGAAGTGTCATCATTTCTACCCTCCACATCTGTAACAATTTGTCTTCACTAACAAAGTAAGACGTCTCTAATTTCCGTAGTTAGTTATATCTAATATCCGCCTCATTGTCAAGTAATTCCCACTAATTTCATAGGATTTTGACATAAAAAAAGGACGGTATAACCCGTCCCTGGTGATGCTATTTGCTCAATATGTCTACGGCTTTGTAGATGTCGTATCTGAACTCTCTTCTTTCAGTCAAAGCCTCTTCAAGATCGAAGGCCATTATGTCGCCGTTTTTCTCTCCTATGGCTTTGTTTCTCTCTCCGTCCCTTATGAGTTCGACGGCTTTGACGCCGCATTCTGTGGCCAGCATCCTGTCTCTGTATGTTGGAGAACCACCTCTTTGGACGTACGAGAGAACTACGAGTTTCACCTCTCTGCCGGTTTTATCTGCAATCTGTTTTACCAAGTCTGCAGAGGATACCGGATAGCCCTCAGCTGTGATGATAATGCTGTGGAGTTTGCCTACCTGTACGCCTTCGAGTATCTTTTGGCAAATATCATTTATGTCTGTTTCAAATTCCGGCACGAGTGCGTACTCAGCTCCTCCGGTAATTCCGGCATAAAGAGCGATATCTCCGCAGTGCCTGCCCATTACCTCGATAACTGTTGTCCTCTCATGGGCAGAGCTCGTGTCTCTTACTCTGGTAATCGCATCGAGTACTGTGTTAAGAGCCGTATCGAAGCCTATGGTGCTGTCGGTGTATCCCAGGTCATTATCTATGGTGCCCGGAATACCGATTACATTGATGCCGTATTTCTGAGAAAGCATGAGGCCTCCCGTGAGAGATCCGTTGCCTCCGATTATGATCAGGTCGTTGATCTTAAAAGTCTCGAGATTTCTGGCTGCACGCTCAAGGCCTTCAGGTGTCATAAACCTGTCACTTCTGGCCGTGCGCAGAGTCGTACCTCCGCGTTGCATTATATCAGCTACGGAACGCCTGTCGAGTTTTTCGAATTCACCGTCGATGAGTCCTTCGAAACCTCTGTGGATTCCGTAGATTTCCATATCAAAATAGATTGCGTATCTTACGGCAGCTCTGAGTGCTGCGTTCATTCCCGGGGAGTCTCCTCCGCTGGTCAGGATTCCTATTCTTTTCATGCTAATGCTCCTAAACCCCTTTATTAAATGTGCTTAACTTTGTCAGACACTTCATAATATACCACATTGAGCCGCTTTTTTTAAGTCTTGCAACATAAAAGAGGCGGCAAAGCCACCTCTTTGTAGTGAGTTTTCCTATTAGAGATATTAGTAGTTCTCTGCGTGGAGTTCGAAGTATGCCTGTGGGTGTGCGCATGTAGGGCAGACCTCAGGAGCGTTTGTGCCTACTACGATGTGACCGCAGTTTCTGCACTCCCATACTTTGACTTCGCTCTTCTTGAATACTTCCTGAGCCTCTACGTTGTGGAGAAGCGCTCTGTATCTTTCCTCGTGGTGCTTTTCGATTGCCGCTACCATGCGGAATTTAGCTGCGAGTTCAGGGAAACCTTCCTCCTCTGCAGTCTTGGCAAATCCGTCATACATGTCTGTCCACTCGTAGTTCTCGCCTTCTGCTGCTGCTACGAGGTTCTCAGCTGTAGTGCCGATTCCTTCGAGTTCTTTGAACCAGAGTTTAGCGTGTTCCTTTTCGTTATCTGCTGTTTTGAGGAAGAGTGCCGAGATCTGCTCGAAGCCTTCCTTCTTAGCTTTTGATGCGAAATATGTGTACTTGTTTCTTGCCTGTGATTCGCCGGCAAAAGCTTCCATCAAATTCTTTTCTGTCTGTGTTCCTGCATATTTATTAGCCATATTACTTCCTCCTTGTATTATTCTTGGTTTTACTTGCAAGTGTATTGTACACCTTTAATGTGTTATCTGCGTGTAACGAAGTCACAAAAAAAGCACCTGCATCTGCAAGTGCTGTATCTGTCTATCCTTCCTGAATTATCTCGAGCAGAGACTTTCTGCCGAGTTCCTCGAAGAGCACATTTTGAATTCTTTCGAGCTCATGGTGAACTGCACATGGTTTGTCCTCTTTGTTGAGAGGGCACTCCGCTCCGCTTTTGAGGCATTCGTTTATCGCCCCGTTAGGTTCCATGATCCTGTACACGTCAAGGATGGAAATCTTGTCTGCTCCGCGGATCAGACGGTATCCACCTCTGTTACCGCGTACGCTTTCAATAAGTCCCCCCTTTTCCAATTTTCCTGCCACTTTATATGCGATGGCACTGGATATTTGTTCCGCTTTTGCGATCTTGCTGATGCTGGTGACATCGTCAGTCGAAAGGTTCCTGACAAGCCTCAGTGCATAGTCGCATTCTCTTGTAATCAACATTAACTTTTCCCTCCGGTTACAGTTAACAATAACACTAAAAATAAAGGCGGTCAAGGTTTTAAGCCCTGCCGCCCTATAGAGTTTTTTTCGTTTGTATTACATCATTTCTATGAATGCTGCAATCCTTGTATTGAGCTGTGCTACGTCAGCTGTGGAGTAGTCCGTCTCGACCATGAAGTACGGAATCTTTTTCTCTTCCGTTACGAATTTCTCTATGGACTTATGCTCCACATTGTATGTGTGACAAGCCTGGAGAGTCATCTCGAGAACGCCGTCAGCCTTGTACTCATCGATGGTTCTGCCGAGCAGATCGTATCTGTTTGGGTTAGGAGTCATGACGGAGCATCCGATGTTGAGATATCTCTCGGCAAGTGCTCCCCAGATATCCTCCGCATCCTCGTCAACAAGTCTGTCATACTGCTTGGCACCTACGCAGTTTTCCATTGCAACTACAACGCCGCCATTGTCTTCAACTGCTGCAATAACCTTCTCGGTTACGCCTCCGATAGGGCAACCCGTGAGCACTATGCGTGGCCTCTTGTCCAGAGTCTTTCCTTCCTTCTCAATCTTCTCTGCAATCGCATATAGTTCATCTGCAATGCCTGTTCTGTCGAATTTGAATCCGCTTCCGTAGAGGACTTTAAACATCTCGAGTCCCGTTACAGGGCAAGGATCCTTTTTCATCGTATCGATGAGATGTTTTTTGGCTCTTCTGATCTCATTCTCAAGCTTAACTGCTTTTCTCAGATCATCATCCGTGATGGTGACTTCGAATTTGTCCTCGACATATTTCTTGAGTCTGAGGCATTCGTCCTTGTAAAGCTTGAGTCCGTTTTCGCTCTGGCTGTTCGGAAGATCCATGATGAACACGTCCTTGAAGTCCTTCATCAGCTCGTACATCTTTTTCTTTCCGTCGCAGGTGTTTTCACCTATAACTATGTCCGAAAAGTAAAAGAACGGGCACTTGTCTTCTTTGGCAAATCCATAGCTGGATTTGATGAGCGGGCATAGGTTAGCCGGAAGGTCCTTCTCTGCAGCCGGGATGGTCTCGCCCGATGTCGAGCAAAGGCCCACCTGTGCAGCTCCTGCTGCCAGTGCAATCTCAACCGGAAAATACGTGCAGTATGCACCTATTACCGGGATACCCTGGTCTTTTACCTTTTTAACATTTACGAAAGCTTCTCTTCTTGCTTCTGCGAATTCTTCAAATACCGCAGGCAGTTCTTTGATGATTTCCATATTTTCCTTCCCTTTACGTCAGTAATATCTACCGATTTATATTATATTTTCAGGCTGTCTTTTCAGCAAATAAGCTGTTCCGATAATCGGATTTCCGATATCAATCTGACATATATCGCACTTGTTTGTGTTGAATTATGTTGATATTATATAATAAGCCATTCAAAAACAACATTACGAGGTAGAAACAATGCTCAAACTCGAACGCCATGAAAAGATAATGGGACTGCTGCTCGAAAGAGGAAGCCTGCTTGTATCCGACGCATGTGAGATGCTCTCATGCAGCGACCAGACGATAAGAAGAGACTTTCAGGAGCTCGAGGAGCAGGGACGATTAAAACGTATCCACGGCGGTGCTTTTATCCCGTCAGCAGACGACAAAGGCGTTCCCGTTCAGATCCGCAAAACTCTGATTGTTGAAGAAAAAAGGCATATTGCCAACATCGCTGCCTCGAAATTCATCAATCCCGGTGATGTTCTGATGCTGGATTCCAGCACAACCTGCAGTACTCTTGCAAGACACCTGCTGGCGTCCAAGATTCCCATCACCATTATTTCCAATTCGCTGGAAATCGTACACGATTTCGCAGCCATGCAAAATACCGCTCACCTTATATGCATAGGAGGCAGATATGCCGAGCGCTCAGGCTCGTTCATCGGATCTGAGGCCGTCAGCGGAATCTCAAATCATGTTGCGGATAAAGCATTCATATCCTGCAACGCAGTCGATATGAATCACGGTCTGCTTGATAATTATGAAAACCAGAAGGATGTCAGGCTTGCCATGCTGGAGCACAGCAGAAAGCAGTACCTTCTGGTTGATCACACCAAATTTAATGATGAAGCCGATTTCATTATCTGCGGTTTTTCAAAAATAAACGGGATAGTTACCGATAAAGAACCTGATGCTGCATGGATGGATTTCTTCCGCAAGCAGGAAATCGAGGTAATCTGGTAATATCCCGAATATAATTACTGAATATTATTTGCCCTGGCGCGATTCTCAGACCATACCGGATAGTACTGGAACACGAGATTGCTCTGATCAGGGTTTATTATTTTGTAGTCGGCAGTGCTGCCTGATACCAGTTCGAGTGTTTTATTGCATATCGCCACCAGTCCCTGTATCGTCGCCTGCTCAAATCCTTCTTTTATTTTGAGAGGCTTGCCGGACAGACTTGCGATCATTTTGCACAGCGCCTCAGACTGGAAACCTCCGCCGCATGCAAGTATCACTTCCGGGTTGTTCCCGCTTATTTCAATAAGCCTTCTGAGCTGCTCATATGTGGCGCATGCTATATCCGCAACAACCGCATACATGAGATCGCATCTGTTGACTTTATCCTGCAGCGGGGATCTCATAAAGAAGCCTCCGTTTCTGAGCGACTGCTTTTTATAGAAAAGCAGTGATGAGAAAGATGCGGTGCACCTTACTTCATCTAGGTTCTTATAATACTCTTCCAGTTCATCATATGAGATATCATCGCAGAACTGGGCTTTCATCTTCTGATAATTAAGCCCCGTAACTCCCGGATTCATCTCAATCTGATAATTACGTCCGCCGAGGTTTGCATCCGTCCAGACTCTTTCTTCCTTATCATAAAAGTAGTCTTTCTTAAGAGTGACAACCGGGGATGTTGTACCTGATACGATGGCGATATCCCCATCCTGAATGTCTGTCTGCTTGATCGCAATCTGAGTGTCTGCGCCGCCCACTATGAACATAGCGCCTTCATTCAGATTGAATTTCTCCCTGAACTCATCCTTGATATGTCCGAGCCTTGTTCCGCTCTCCACGAGTTCAGGCAGTATGTCCACATCTATGTCATACCAGCCGCAGATTTCGGATGACCACTTCCTGTTTTGAAGGTCATACAGCTGTGTCTCGGATGCCTGGGAATATTCCATGGCAACCCTGCCGGTAAGTACATAGCCTATCCATTCGCTCATGCTCGTGATCTTGCTGATTCTCGAATACTGGTCGAACATCTTCTTTTTAAGACCGAGCAGTTTGGCTGCGCCGAAGTCTTCTGTTACCCATTTTCCGGATTTTCTGTATATCTCCTCTTTATTGGCAATCGCTCCGACATATTCCCTGCCGCGGTTGTCGATATTGGGCAATCCCAGGAAAGTGTCTCCTTCCTTGTCAATGAGAATGAACGTCTGGCGTGCAGCTGCAGATGATATGGCATCCACCCTGACTTCGGGGTGCTCAGCGCAGAGCTCTGCACAGCAGTCAATCAGCTTATCTTCCCATTCTCCCGGGATGATATACTGCGCATCCTCATACTGATCGTCCCTGTAATACGTATTTGTAAAGCCCTTGATACCGAGGATATGTCCTTCGGAATTCACCAGTCCCACACGGCTGTTTCCCGTACCTAGATCGAACATAAGATAGTGTTTCATATTATTTGCAAAGCTCCTTGTTAAATACTACTTTTTCAAGCATGTTTTTATCATCATCCAGCCATGCCCTGAGTCCTGAATTGAGAATCTCCGATTGATGATCAGTAACCTCAAACGATGCTCCGCAGATATGCGGCATCATCAGTACATTGTCGAGTTCGATGAAACGAGTGTCATTTTCCGTCTCCGGCGGCTCGTTATCGAGCACATCTATGACCGCTCCTGCAATTTCCTTGTTCTTAAGAACCTCATAAAGCGCATCATTGTCTATCATGACGGATCTCGCTGCATTTACGAAGAGCGCTGTCGGCTTCATGGATTTCAGAAGTTCTCTTGTGACTATTCCCTTTGTGGAATCAAGCACCGGGACATGTATGGTTATAATATCGCTCTCTTTGAACAGCTGCTCGAGGCTGATATTATGAAATCCGTCCTGATCTCCCTTCACAAAAGGATCGTAGAATGACACGTCACAGTCAAATGCGGCAAGTATCTTTGCGACTATTCTGCCTATCCTGCCGTAACCGATGATTCCTACCTTTTTACCCATGAGCTCATGACCCATCCAGAGATAATAAGGTGTCGTTCCTTTCACCCACTGACCGCTCTTTGTCCACTCGACCGCAGGTATGAGCTTTCTTTCGAAGGCCAGCATGCCTGCCACAACCATCTCCGCTACTGCCTGGTTGTTTCTTCCCGGTGTGCAGAGAACCGGTATGCCGTGCTTTGTGCAGGCCTCAACATCTATATTCGCAGGGGTTCCTCTGCAGTCTCCGATGGCTTTTAAACCATCATATCCGCTGAGCACTTTCTCAGTTACCCTGTCCAGTTCCGTGATGAGAATATCCGGCTTTTCTTTCAGAAGATGCTCCAGCATCTCATCCTCATAATATCTTTCTCCCGTCTCTGTCCAGGGTTCATAAACCACTTCACCAAACATCGAGCGGAGTTCGTCAAGGCATTCCTCCTTATACGGAGCCCTTACATAAACTTTCACTTCAGTTCTCCCTTCTGTCTCAAACCAAAAGCCGACTCTGTCAGAGAGCCAGCTTAAGCACCTCTATAAACCGGTCTTTATCCAGCGGATAATAGTGTCCGACTGTGGATGTGCCGCCTGTGGCTCTCATAGCCATCTCCTCAAAGTGGGTATCGTCGATATCCATTTCGGAAAGAGTGGTCCTGACTCCTATCATCTTATAGAAATCATACAGACGCTCGGCAAGCATCAGAGTCATCTCCTCTTCCGTATGACCCTCATACGATATATCGAAGAGTTGATGGGCAAGCTCTGCAGTCTTTTTCGGATGATGCTTTGCAATATACTTAAGATATGCAAGCAGTATAACCGCCATGCCCTCTCCGTGATTGATTCCATACTGTCCGCTGAGCTCGTGCTCTATTCTGTGCGATGCCCAGTCGGATTCTCTGCCGGTCTCAAGCAAATTGTTGTGAGCGAGAGTAGCCAGCCACTGTATTTCAGATCTTGCGTCGATATCCTTAGGGTTTCTCATCACGCGCTCTGCATTTTTCATCAGGGCTTTTGCGGCGCCCACTATCAGATTATCCGTCACATCCACATGCTCTGTGTTTGTGAAGTAGCGCTCCAGCATATGACTCAGAATATCCGAAATTCCGCAAGCTGTAAGATGAGCCGGAAGACCGATGGTATATTCCGGGTTCAATACGGCAAATTGCGGGATAAGCTTTTCATCTTCATAACCTGCTTTAATCACACCGCTGCTGAGTATGGATGCTGTCGAGGCTTCCGATCCCGATGACGGAATAGTCGATATAACTCCTATGGGAAGCACTTCATCCGGTGTGGCCGTACCATCATAGAAATCCCAGACATCTCCGTCATAGCAGGCTCCCATGGCAACTGCCTTGGCAGTATCTATGGGGCTCCCGCCTCCGGCCGCCAGCAGAAAATCCACTTTGTGCGCCCTGCAATCGTCTATAATATTTCTGACAAGTTCAATCTTTGGATTCGATTCTATATCTCCGTTTGATGTGAAGCTGATTCCGAGCTTATCGCACAGAGACTTTATTTCGTCATATATGCCGAGCCTTTTGGCCGAATTTGTGTGAATCATCATCAGCGACGTCACTTTTGTATCTCTGAGGATTTCCTCAATTCTCGGATATGGATTGCTTCCGAATATTATCCTTGCAGGATTGTAGAATTCAAAATCTTGCATTTTATTTCTTCTCTTTCACTTGTCCGTGGGTTTTGAATTTCTCCATTACCACTTCCATCTGCTCCCTTGTGAGAATATTCGGAGTTCCGACTGCCATCGTTCTCCACTGTATCTCAGATACCCATTCGCACTCTCTTGCCACGCCGAATGCATCACCTACGTCTTTACCGACTGCGAGCATTCCGTGATTGGCCAGAAGGCATGCTTTTGCATCACCGATAGTGTCTGCTGCAGCAAGCGCCAGATCCTTGGTTCCGTATGTCACATACGGAGCAACCGGAACCACATCCGTGGCTGCATCTGCCAGAACATAATGCACCGATTTAATCGGCATATTGATGCATGAGAGTACCGTGCAATACATCGAGTGAGTGTGCACCACGGAGCGGATCTCCGGCTTGATCTTGTACATCTCGATATGCAGATCCTTTTCGCTTGACGGCTTTCTGTCTCCGTCTACTATTTCACCGTCAAGATTCATTACCACTACATCTTCAGGACGGGTCTCAAAATAGTCAATTCCGGAAGGGCTGATGGCAAATAGTCCCTGCTCAGGGTCGTAAATGCTTATGTTACCACCCGTGCCGCTTGTGAGATTCTCTGTTATCAGTTTCTTTCCGTACTCAACTATGAGATTCCTTTCTTTTTCCATTAACATATAAATGACCCCCTTGAAAAAGTTTAATATTTGCCTCTGAGTTCTTCTGCTTCTTTGTGAAGCGCATCGATCACTTCATCAGTCAGCGGGCATGATTTAAGGCCCACGTCTTCCGGTGTGAATGTGATGCTTCCGTCTTCAAGCAGAAATACAGGTAGTCCCGCATATCCGTTTTCTCTTGCAGGTTCAAATTCATCTCTGTTATCTCTCAGTCTCAGGAATTCCTTAAGAAGGAGTATGTGCTGAGCTACGTCGATTATCTCAAACCTGTCATCATTTTTTACCTGCTCGTAGAGTCCGGAGCACTCCGGGCAGCTCTTTATTCCGTATAATTTTATCATTATTGCTCCTTTTTGGTTTAAAGAAAACGCCTGAGTCGATGAGTGTGCCATGCGGCACACTCATCCGAATTATCTGCAGACGTTAATTAGGATTTTGTAAGGATTCAGTTTTTAAATGAGTTATATTATGCAACATCGTCCTTCTTCTCTTCTTTTTTTGCAGTTCCCGCTGTATCTTTTGTCTTCGGGAATCCGATGATGATGAAGATGATTCCGAATACGAACATCAGCCATGAATAGAATACGAACGGAACAACACTCATCGGGGAAATTGAAGCAAGTCCGCCGATTGCCAGGAGCTGCCCCGCATATGGGGTGATACCCTGAGGTGCGGATGTGAACAGGTCGAGAAGCGATGCTGTTCTGGCCGGCGGGATATCATATTTCTCCGAAAGCTCTCTTGCGATTGGTCCGCAAGCGATGATGGACATAGTGTTATTTGTTGTTGCGAGGTCTACCAGTGTAGCCAGAAGTGCGATGGAAAGTTCTCCGCCGACTCTTGTCTTTGCTCTCTTTCCGAGTTTGTCAATCAGCCAGTCGATACCGCCATAGTACTTCATGAGTGCGATAACTCCGCCTACGAAGATAGCGATTACTGCCATGTCTTCCATCCATGTCATACCTTCGTGGATGATTCCGAAACTCTCGACAAATCCGAAGTCTCCTTTGAAGATGCCGATAAGTGCTCCGAGGATTACGGAAGCGCCCATTGCGATTACAACGTGAACTCCGAGAAGTGAGAGCGCGATGATGCAGATATACGGCAGAAGGTTTACAAAATGCCATTCACCGCCTGCATTGACAGCCTGCGGATTAACATGGATGAACATAAAGATGATGCATGTAACAATAACTGCCGGGAGAACCATCAGGAAGTTAGCTCTGAACTTATCCTTCATCTGGCAACCCTGAGTTGTCGTAGCTGCAATCGTTGTGTCGGATATGAATGAAAGGTTGTCTCCGAACATAGCTCCGCCTACAACTGCGCCGCAGATAACCGGAAGTGAAACATCGATCTGCGGAGCAAGCTCAATTGCGATAGGTGCGAGAGCCGTTACAGTACCCATTGATGTACCCATCGAGAACGAGATAACGCATCCGATCAGGAACAGTCCGGGGAGTACAAACTTCACAGGGATGATGGAAAGCATGAGGTTTGTGGCGCTTGTCGTTGCACCCATAGCTCCTGCTACTCCGTAGAAAGCACCTGCAAGCATGTAGATAATGATCATCAGAATCAGAGTGTTGTCTCCGCCGCCTTCGCAGAAGAGGTCAACCTTCTCTGAGAATGTAAGATTGTCCCCACCCGGCTTTTTGATAGCCAGAGCTATAGCCATAGCGAGGAACATACCGATCATCAGTGGGAAGTTACCGAAATCACCTGTTCCGATACCCATTATGAAGTAAACTACCAGGAAGCAAATCAATGGCACAAGACCAATGAAGCTGCCTTTCTTTTCTCCATTATTATTAGCCATAATTCTCCTTTCTTTTTCGCTGCTGTCGCGAAAACCCAAGACTATAATAAATGAACCATTACAGTAATTAATGAGTATATTTTCCATTAAAAATCAACATTTGTCAACAGTATATGTTGTTTTATGTTGTTTTTTATATTACATATGTTGATATTTCTTTGTTTAGTATAGATTTTTGCAATAAAAAACCGTTCACTTCACTTTGAACGGTTTTAAGTGAATCTGATTAAATCAGTTCCAGTGCCTGCCTGAGGTCGGCTATTATATCCTCATGTAATGCCTCCTGATTAATAAAGCTTGGCACCTGCCGGAATCCTGTCGTCTACAAGCAGGAGGTTGAGCATCTCGTCTCCGTCATACTCGTTGACCGCAGATATGAGCATGCCGTTTGAGTACTCTCCCATCATCTTTCTCGGCGGGAGGTTCACGATGGCAATCGCAGTCTTTCCAACGAGTTCCTCTGGGCTGTAGTATGCCTTGATACCGCTGAGGATGATTCTGTCCTCTCCGGATCCGTCGTTCAGTGTGAACTTCAGGAGCTTGTCGGATTTCTTTACTTCCTCACAGGATTTGATCTTAACTGCTCTGAAATCTGACTTGCTGAATGTGTCGAAATCGACTTCCTCTTCGAAGAGCGGCTCTACCTTGACCTTGCTGAAGTCTATGGCAACGGTCTCTCTCTTAGGAGCTCCGCATTTGCCTTCAGGCTTCATTACAGGGAATAGCTGGACGTCTCTGATCGTGGCGCTGTCTGTCAGCAGCATTACAAGCCTGTCGACTCCGATGCCTATGCCTCCTGTCGGCGGCATTCCGACTTCGAGAGCGTTGACGAAGTCGGTATCCATAGGATGGGCCTCGTCGTCAACTCCTGCATCAAGCTGTCTCTGCTGCTCGGCAAATCTCTCGTACTGATCGATCGGGTCGTTGAGCTCCGAGAACGCATTGGAGAGCTCCCAGCCGTTGATATATGCCTCGAATCTTCTGGTGATTCTCGGATCCTTAGGGTCCTTCTTTGCGAGAGGAGAAACTTCAACCGGATGTCCGCAGACGAAGCAAGGTCCGTCCAGGAATCCCGGGATGTCCTCGCAATACTCTTCGAACATCTCTGCTATGAGTTTGCCCCTGCTCATCTCGGACTCGTCTTCGATGTTCATGCCGTATTTCTTGGCTGCTTCGATGGCCTCTTCATCGCTGTCGATTTTGTCAAATCTGATTCCTGTGGCATCGATGACAGCCTGGGTCATGTCTATTTTGTTCCAAGGCGGAGTAACGTCGAATTCCTTATCACCGTATTTTATGATAGGTGTTCCGTTGACTGCCATGGCGCATTTGTATGTCACCTGCTCCATGAGATCCATCATGGTCTCAAGATTTACGTAAGCCTTGTATGCCTCCATCGATGTGAACTCAGGGCTGTGGTTTTTATCCATACCTTCGTTACGGAAAACCTTGCCGATTTCATAAACACCGTCGAGTCCGCCTACGATGAGTCTCTTGAGATGGAGCTCCAGCGAGATGCGCAGAGTCATGTCTATATCCAAGGTGTTGTGGTGAGTCCAGAAAGGTCTGGCAGCAGCACCGCCTGCGATGTTGCCGAGTACGGGAGTCTCAACCTCAATCAGGTCATAGTCGTCCTCGAGAACCTTTCTCATGGTGCTGATAATCTTGGCGCGTTTGAGGAATACGTCTTTGACATCCTCGTTCATGATGAGGTCAACGTATCTCTGACGGTATCTGAGGTCCGTGTCTTTGAGACCGTGCCATTTGTTAGGCAGTACCTGGAGGGATTTGCAGAGCAGTTTTACCGTGTTTGCTCTGACGCTAATCTCACCCGTCTTGGTCTTGAATACTTCACCGATTGCTCCGATTATGTCTCCGACATCGTATGTTTTGAACACATCGTATTCTTCCTGACCGATATTGTCTCTTGCCACGAATAACTGGATGCGTCCCTGCTTATCCTGCATGTCGACAAATGCGACTTTGCCCATGCGGCGGAAAGCCATGATACGACCCGCGATGCGAACTTCCTGGTCTTCCATAGCTTCGAAGTTGTCCTTGATGTCTCCCGAATGTGCGGACACATCAAAAGTCTCCTCGAGATACGGGTCTCTTCCCATCTCTCTGAGCTCTTCGAGTTTCTTTCTCTTAATCTGCCTCTGCTCACCTATTTCTTTTTCGGTAAGTTCTCTTTCCTCGGCTTCGGGCTTAATGCCTTTGTTTTCGGACATTATCTCTTAACCTCCATGATTTTGTACTTAGCAGTACCGTCCGGAATCGGGAATTCCACTGTGTCTCCTGCCTTGTGCCCCATTAGGTGCTGACCTACGAGGGATGCGTTGGAGAGTTTTCCGTTCAGAGGATCTGCCTCATTGCTTCCGACTATTTTATATGTAACAGTCTCTTTGAGTTTCATATCTTTGAGCTTAACCGTGCGTCCCGTCTGAACCGTGTCATCTCCGTCATCTTCGGACTCTTCTACGATTTTGGCTGTACGCAGAATCTCCTCGATTGTGCTGATGCGCTCTTCTGTCTCTGCCTGAGCATCCTTGGCTGCATCGTACTCGGCATTTTCACTGATATCTCCGAGCGAAATAGCCTCTTTCAGTCTCTCTGCGTTCTCCTTGCGAACGACAGTGATAAGATGATCGAGTTCTGCATTCAGTTTGTCATAACCTTCTCTGGTCATTTCATTGGTCTTTTGAGCTGCCATTTTTCTTTCCTTTCCCTTTTACTATTATATTTCAGTCTGTCCGACTTCTTTTATTTTTACATTTTCGCTTGCAGTGAGTCGCATTATGGAGGAGTAACAGAGTTTGAATCTCATTATATCTCCAACGCGTATGATCTCTTTGCAATCTTCGATGTCCACTATGGTGTGATCTCCCGATGCTCCGACTATTTCAGCACCCGGAGTCTCGGGGAACAAATCTCCTGTGTCTCCGTAGTCCACTCTGCCTATGGCTATTAAGGCCCTCCGGCGCATGCCTCTGTCTTTATACTTCGGTTTCTGTCCGAAAGCATCTACCCCGAGTTGTCCGATAGGATGAGTAGCTTTGGTGCGAAGTTCTATGAGTTCCGCTTCGAGAGTAAAAGCATCATCTCTCATGCAATCTACTTCCGTCCTGCCGTATGCTGTCCTGAGGTCCTCTTTCGGTCCGCAGGCGCTTATGGCGCCTATTCTCAGCATGTTTACTCTCTCGGGCATCACGCCGTCGAAGAGCGGCATGAGACTTGATGTCGCGCCTCCGGATATTATCTCAAGTTGCCTTCCTATGGCTCTTTCGATAGCCTCCGCATAGGACACGAGCTGTTCCATCTTCTCTTTGGTCGGCATTACGGATCCGTAGCATCCGAGGTTCGTTCCTATGCCGGCCAGATGCACGAAGTCGCATTTATCCTCGACATATTTCGCAACATCCACGAGTTCCTCGAGTTCGAAAAAACCTTCCCTCAGATCTCCGAGGTCTGCCATCAGTATGACATTGTGGGATTTGCCTGTATGAGCTCCCGCTTCCTCTATGGCTTTGATTGCGGCAAACTCGCTCTCGAGGCTGTAGTCGCAAACTTCGATCATTTCCTCAATCTCTGACAGCATCGGGACTCTTATCATCATGAGAGGGATTTTAACTCCGGCATCCCGTGCTCTTTGAAGCTGCTCGAGTCTCGAAGAAGCAATCCACTTGGCTCCGCAGGCTTCATAGTCCAGGGCAAACGAAGGCATCCCGGATGAAACCTTGATGACGCCGGCTACGTCTATTCCGGCCTCGCGGCACCATGAGACGACCTGTGTCATGTTGCTCTTCAGAGCCTCGTGATTAACTGTCAGTAATGGATATTTGCTCATACTTTAATCGGCGAGTTTGTTCTCCTCGACGAAGCGCCTTATCTTCATGCCCGTCGTCTTGTTGAATTCGCCCTTTTTGATAACTATATGTTTGATGCTCTTCCAGTCAGGAAGATGCTGGTTGATTTTATCTACTTCCCTGTCGATCAGCTCATATACAGCTTTTTCATCATCAGCCTTATCTCCGAGAGCCTCTCTGACGTTTTCTTTGTCAGGACGCAGAGTGACATAAATACCTCTCATCATCCTGTCTTCGTTTTCCTCGTCTGCCCATACCATGCACTCTTCGATATAAGGGCTTCTGCCGAGTTTTTCCTCGAGCTCCTCAGGGAATACGTTCTTACCGTTGGCTGCGATGATGACGTTTTTCTTACGTCCCGTGATGTAGATGTAATTGTCCTCATCGAGATGTCCGAGGTCTCCCGTGTGGAACCAGCCGTCCTCCATGCAAGCCTCGGTAGCTTCTGGATTTTTGTAGTAACCCATCATAACCTGCGGGCCGCGGAAACAGATTTCTCCGTTGCCGTCCTCGTCTTTGTCCACAATCTTACACTCGGTGAACTGGAAGAGTTTTCCGGCAGAGTCGTTTCTCATAAAGTGCCACTGGTCAGGATTGAGTGCAACCATAGGTGAAGTCTCTGTCAGGCCGTAACCCTGGAGGCACGGAATACCCATGCTGCGGAAGAAAGCGAGGACTTTAGGATCCACTCTCGCACCGCCTGCGATGAACATGTCGATGCGGCCGCCGAACTGAGCCATTATTTTCTTGGCTATAGGCTTGGCGACATTGACTCCTATTCTGCTTGTGAAATTGTTAAAGGCAAACAGAGTGTTTACCAGTTTATCCTGTCCCTGTTTCTTGAGAGTCTTTTGAATTGTGCTGTAGAACTTCTCGTAAATCAGAGGAACTGCAAGCAGGAATGTCGGTTTCACCATCTGCATATCCTTGGTGATGTATTTGAGTCCGCGGCAGAATGCCATCGAAGCTCCCATGAACATTCCCTCGAGCATGGTGCATGTGCACTCATATGTGTGATGTATAGGCAGCACGCTGAAGAATATATCCTCAGGTGTTACTTCGAGATAGGTCTGTGCAATCAGGATATCCGAGCAGAGATTTCTGTGCGAGAGCATAACTCCCTTGGAAACACCTGTAGTACCGGATGTGAAGAGTATGGAAACCATATCCGATGCTCTTACTCTGGCGTCGAGGTAAGATCTGTCCCCCTCGTTTACTTTCTTAATGCCTTCCGATCTTATGACTTCCCATGACAGGAGTCCGGCGTCCTCATTTTCGTGATAGGCGTGGCCTACTCCTATTACGTATTTAAGCTCGGTTTTGCCGCCGGTCTTGATTTCCTTAAATATGTTGTAATACTTCTCCTGGCAGCAGATAACGGCTTTGATGTCGCCCATTTCCACGAGGTTTTCGAGTTCTGCCGGTGTGAGTTCCTTATCCAGCGGAACCACAACTCCGACTCCGCCTGTGATTGCAAAGTACGACTCTGCCCACTCGTAGCAATTGGCACCTATAACACCTATGTGCTCGCCTCTGAGGCCCATAGCCGTAAGTTCTGTTCCGATTCCGCGTACGTCCTTGAGAACCTGTCCGTATGTAAACTCGCTGTAGTGGTCGTCGCCCTTCATTATCTGATGATAGAGAACCTTGTCTCCCCAGATGGCGGCGGATGTCTCGATGAGATTCTTAAGATCTGTGACCGCTCTGCCTTTTTTGTACATTACGGCAGGTTCGGTGCTGTTGTTTATGGCATCGACATAGGACTGCATGTCTGCCATTTCTGCTTCTTTGAGCTCCGCATATTCCGCATCGCTCATACTATATAAATCCACGTCCTTATACTTTTCGATAACTTCCTGATAATTAGTCATTAAAAAAACACCTCTTTACGCCGCATGCGGCGCTTTCTATAAACAATCCGAGCCACCAATTATTAGTCTGGTGGCTCGGTGGGTATTTTAACATTATTCGCTTTGATTTTCAAGGACTTTGGCGATGTCAATCCACTCGAGAGAGCGCGAAACTTCAAAGAGTTCGTCGGGTGTAAAACCCGCCGCAGAATTGGACGAACCGCATGCAGGATAAACCATATCAAACCTCTGCATGGATTTGTCGCAATAGATGCGAACATCGTCTCTGGTCACGCCGAAAGCACACACGCCTCCAATCTCGTGATTGGTATATTCAGGCACTTCCTCTGGACTGAGCATCTTTGCCTTTTCTCCGAAATAGTCCTTGTATTTCTTGTTGTCTACTTTGGCATCTCCGGCAACCTGGATGAGTATGCCCGTGCCGTCTTTGAGCTTGAAGCTCAG
>CADAJM010000019.1 GCA_902788245.1 uncultured Eubacteriales bacterium
AACAGCTTATGTTATGCAGGACTATCCGCTTTACTATGAAGCAGTAAACGAAAAAGGACTTGGGATGGCAGGCCTTAATTTCGAGGGAAACGCCCACTATTTTGAGACAGCTCCGGATAAAGACAACATCGCTCCTTTTGAGTTCATCCCTTGGATACTCGGTCAATGCGAAAACGTTGACGATGCCCGTTCTCTTTTAGAGAGGATCAATTTAGCAGACATTCCGTTCAACGAGCAGCTTCCGCTCTCCCCTCTGCACTGGATGATAGCGGATAAAGATGCTGTAATCACAGTTGAATCCGTTAATGAAGGACTCAAGGTGTACGATAACCCGGTTGGGGTAATGACTAACAATCCGACTTTTGATAAGCAACTTTTCAGCCTTAACAATTACAGGCATTTGAGAACCGGCACCCCTGATAATACTTTCTGTCCAGGCCTTGAGCTTGATGTATACAGCAGGGGAATGGGCGGAATGGGACTTCCGGGAGATCTGTCGTCACAGTCCAGGTTTGCCAAAGTTGCGTTCACAAAAGTGAATTCTCTGTCATCAGAGGATGAAATGTCCAGTGTTAGTCAATTTTTCCATATTCTAGGATCCGTTGCTCAACAGCGTGGACTTTGTGATTTGGGAGATAACAAATATGAAATAACCATCTACACTTCCTGCTATAACACAAGGACTGGAGTGCAGTACTACAATTGCTATGATAACCACCAGATATCAAAGGTTGATATGCATAAAGAGGATCTCGAAGGGTGCACTCTGATGCGATATCCTCTGATTACAAACGAGCAGATTCACGAGCAGAACTAGCCTGGCAGGGCGTATAACGAGGAAAAGTGCGACTATGACTATTAACCAAGAATTAAGAGATGAAGCTATAAAGGAATACATGGCAGAGAGAGTTGAGGAATCCTCTAAAGTGATTAATGGCAATATGAAAAAAGTCATTGTCATTTTGATTATCATATTTGGAGCTGTTTTTCTGTTCATGGCGTACAAAGAAGTATTTGTCGGCCGATTTGCGGACGGGATGATGATCTTTGGTATTGGATTGGCACTCTCAATTTCTTTAGTGTTGTTTGCCTCTGTTATTGTGTGGCTGGTATTAAGAAAGACAGCTTCCAATGAGGCTAAGATGAACGAGGATCAACTTCGAAGGACTGTGTGCACTATTGAGGATGGCAAGCTCAAAAGAAAAATTGTAGGAGCCGGCAGGCCGATGATATTCCATCTCGATAAGATTAAAGGACTTTCGAAGGAAGGCTATGTCGTCAAGTTTGAATACAAGAATCGGGACATAGAGTTGCTGGATTACTACGAGCCATCGCTATATGAAAGCTTAAAAGAATCCATAAAGGAGGAACAATGAATTACTATCTTCTGACTGAAACAATGAAGCCTTGCACGGAGAAAGAAATGCTTGAACAGTCAAGTGCCCAATATGTTGCGGTGCTTAGCTCAAAGGAGTGGGCGAGAGACCGCGAGCATTTCGACATGGGTATTGAACTGGAGCAGGAAGCAGGGGAGATTCACAACACGAAGGCGGAGGTAAACTACGACTCGCTTACCGGTACTTTCCGCATTCCGGACAGGAAGAATATAGGGGAGATTGATTATCGCTTTGCTTTCGCTTTGGATGAGAAAGGAATCGTATTCATAGATGACAGCGGCAAAGCAGAACAATTGATAGCGGAGATAAGACGCACCAAGCGTTGGAGGGAGCCGAGCCTGGAACGTTTCCTGCACGACTTCCTGGAGCAGATAGTGACCGGAGATCTTGCGCTTTTGGAAGATTATGAGGATGAGCTCAGCAAGATTGAGGATGCGATTATGAATTATGAATATGAGCACCTCGCCAGGGTCCACGAGATTCACAACGATATTCGTAAACTCCTGATTCATTACGAACAGATTACAGATATGGCGCAGGAACTCGAAGAGAATGAAAACGGTTTCTTCAGCGAGGACAAATTGCGCTACATCAGACTGTTTATGAACCTCATAGACAGAAGACGTGACTATGCCGCATCTCTTCGCGGATTCGCAATGCAGGTGCACGACCTTTATCATGCGCACCTTGAGATGAAACAGAACAGGATAATGACACTGCTTACGGTCATCACTACGATATTCATGCCACTTACTCTCATAGTCGGTTGGTACGGCATGAACTTCCGCTACATGCCGGAACTCGAATGGCGCTTTGGCTATCCCGTCGTGATTATAGTAAGCATTGCGGTTGTGACAGGGTGCCTGCTGTTCTTCAAGAGGAGAAAGTGGCTTTAGGCATTGGAGAGCTATGAAGGAAGATGTAAAAAGAACAGAGAATACGAAAACAAGTCCCTTGAGGGAGAGACTTGAAACATACACGCCGGATATTCCGAGTCCGGCAGCGGCTAAGGCTACCAGACTTCTCATGAGACTTCTCACCCTGAACTGTCCTGCCAAGTTTCATTATGAATTTGACAAACGCGAAATGAAGGGGAGACAAGTCCTAATTCTAGCTCAGCACGCATCGAGAAACGATCCGTATTATGTAAACGTCGGATATCCGTTTGTGAATCCGAATGCCATCATGAGCAAGCACAATGTGCTCATTCCGGGCATGTATAAATTGCTGCTTGCGGACGGAGTAATTCTGAAGGAACTCTACGAGCCGGATTTCAGTGCGATGCGTCATCTGATGCGCCTGCATAAAAAGGGCGCGTCCTTCCTGCTCTTCCCGGAAGGGATAGAGTCAACGGACGGGACGACACAGCCGCTTCATCCCGCAACAGCCAGACTTATTAAAAAACTTGCCATGGATACCGTGCTTTGCAAGAGCCACGGATCTTTTCTGTACGGCCCGAAATTTGATACAAGCAAACGAAAGGGGAGACTGGAGTTCAATTTTGAAATACTCTTCAGAAAAGAAGAGTTTGAGAATATGACGGAGGAAGAAATCTACTCAAGGCTTCTTGAGAAGTTCAGATACAACGACTTTGAATGGAACAAAGAAAAGCAGTATAAATACAAAGGCAAATTTCCGCTTGCACATAAAATCGATAATCTGCTCTACATATGCCCGCACTGCAAAAAGCAATTCTCTATGCATGTGGAAGAAGACAAACTGGTCTGCGACTGCGGAAGATCGGTGGCCATAGACGAGTGCTATAATCTGCTGCCGGATGATAAGTCGGACTTTCCGTTCGAGAGAATAGATCAGTGGTATCGCTGGCAGCAGAGTGTAATCGCGGAGGAAGTTGAGAAAAGCGATTTCATTTTGAAAGAAGATGTAACATACAAAGTTCTTAATCTGGATGACCTGAAACAGGGTCGCTTTATAAGCGTCGGAGAGGGGCGAGTCGAACTTGACCATGAGAATCTTCGCTATATAGGAACGAAAAACGGTGAAGAAGTAGAGTGCGAATTCGATATATCTCGAATACCGAGCGCCGCGATCAATTCGGAACATGCGAATCAAATATATTATGACGGAGAGTACTATCAGTTTGCCATTGAAAAAGATTTGAGACGTTCGACGAGATTGATGATGGCGATTGAGGCCCTTCATGATATGACCGACCCGGAGAGAAAAAAGGCGCGTGAGGACGCGGTGAGGAAGTAATATGGAATTAATGAATAAACTGAATTCACCTACCATGTATTTGATCTGCGGTAGCATTATCGCATTTATTGCCGCGGTCTGCGTGGTATTTTTAGTGCGCGCATATCGCACCGGAATCAGCATGGGCATGGACAAGGCTAAACTGAACAGGGTTATCGTATCCAGTGCATCATTTACGGTGCTGCCTGCGGTTGCGATACTGTTGGGCGTCATAGCGCTATCGGGAAGCCTCGGGATTCCGTGGCCGTGGCTCAGGCTGTCGGTAATCGGCGCACTCCATTATGAAACACAGGTTGCATCAGCGGCTGCAGAGGCAGAAGGTATGAGCAGCCTGTCCGCTGCCGAGATGACAGCCGGCAGCTTCACCACGATATGCCTACTGATGAGCATATGTATCATATGGGGGCCGCTGCTGTGCGTCCTGCTCAACAAACGCTATTCAAATCGCCTGAAGTCTACAGGCGCTAATGAAAATAAAACGGGAGGCGGTTTTGGCGACAGAGCCGTCACGGGAATGTTCATAGGTCTTGTGAGTGCATATATAGGAAGATATGTAGGAGAATTGGTTTCGGGAAACGGAAAGTTCAGTTTCAGAGGAGATCCTCTTCCTCTAATAGTAGCCGCGGTGGCGGCTCTTGTCATGGCCGGCCTTATGTGGATTAAAGATAAGAAAGAGGTCGAGTGGATTGAGAGTTTCTCCCTCTGCGGGAGCATGCTCATAGCCATGGCGGCAGCAATAATATTGGCGCCGCTGGTGTGAAAGTGAGGGTGTGATGTCTGAAAGTGATAAGAACAAATTGTTTGAAGAATACAGCGCGCGCACTCATGTGATAGGCAGAATATGCGATTCAATCACATTGCTTCTTTTGGTGGGAGCACCATTTGTCATAGGAATTTATCTCGGTGCCATGCCGAGCCTGAGTTCAGCGGCGAGGGCGTTTCTCGCAGTCGGATTGGTATGGATGGCAAGCGGCATAGTGGAATACTTTGTGTATACTCCGATGCTTGGGGCCGGAGGAAGTTATCTCGCTTTCATTACGGGTAATCTGATAAATCTCAAGATTCCGTGCGCAGTTACATCGCGAGATATTGCAGGAACAAAAATCGGTACGCCTGAAAACGAGATTATCTCTACAATATCAATAGCCACATCTTCTCTTGTGACTATTCTTGTGATCGCTGCAGGAGTGGCACTTCTCATACCGCTTCAGCCGGTTCTGAGTTCGCCGGCACTGCAGCCGGCTTTCGAGCAGGTAGTACCGGCGCTTTTCGGTGCGATGGCGTATAAGTATTTCCGCGGAAATTTGAATATCGCTTTGCCACCACTTATCTTGATAAGTCTGGTGTTCTGCATAGTGCCGACGCTCAGCTCGGCAACAAGCTTCATGATTATTCCTTGCGGCGCTCTCGCAATCGGTCTATCCTGGATGAAATACCGTAGAACTTCGAATTAACTTATCTCAGATAATAGTCACGAAGATCATCAAGCCTTGCAATCCCGTAATCCGATAAAAACAGTTGATCGTTTATGATGGCTATTTCTTCGTACCAATCGAGCATGCCTTTAATATTCGGCATGTCGACCCCGGCAAGCAAACCGATCTGATATATGACAGTCAGACCGTAAGGAAAATCGGCTACAAAATAGCGCGAGTGAAGATCCGGTATGAGTGCGGAACTGTTTACCGGCTCCGTTTTTTTGTGTTTAGCATGCTCTTTTTCTTCTCTTTTGTCTCTCCAACGCTCACGCCTCTCCATATGCTCCTCGATGTGAGGCTTGGACTGTTTTCGATTTGTTCTGTGTCCCAACAAACCTCTTCCTTTAACTGAAACGTCTGCATGTACCGAAGGTGTCGTCAGCCCGAGCAGAGACTCTTCTGTGCTAATGGCTCGCGTCATTTCTTCCGGGGTGTTTGCGTTGTAGAATTCGCGTTCGGATACAACGTACTCGAGCCCGAACTCAGGCAGAGTCTTGCAGATAGCCTGTATCTCATCATCGCATGCCAACAAAAGTTCTGATGACTCATCATCCCATTCTTCATAGAAAAGCGGCAAGGAATCGTACGTCACACCGGGTTCGTAGTCCTTGAAGATCGTCTTTAGTCTCGTGGTGTGGAGTATCGGGTTAGACGGAGTGAGCGTAAGTGCCATGAAGCCCGGCAATCTGACGCATTCTATATCATAGATACTCTCTATGAGTGCAGCACATTTCTCGGTGTGCGCGGAAGGAAGAGCTGCCACAAAGAGTTTGTCTTTGTAGCCCGAGCAGCATACGCTGCGGCCTCGCTCGGTCAGTCTGGCAATCGCCGGCACGCGGTCTATTGCAAACAGGATGTTACCCCTGTCTAAGAAGTCTTTGAAAACGAACTCAAATCCTCCGTTGCCGGGAACAAAACCTATCATGGCATGAGAGTCCGTGTTGTCATATATGACTTCAGCAAGAGGAATCAACATGATAGGCGGCATTGTAATCATTATCATATCCGCATCCGGAAAAGCCTCGGCAGGATCGTTTGTAGCTTTGGTGATTTCTCCCTCGTGAATCACAAGGCCGTCAGGATCCACTATGGTCAGGTGATGTGAGAAGTGATCCGGGCTTGATGTGAACATAGTAACAGAATGCCCCTTTTCGGCACTGTGAACCGCAAACTGAGTTCCGATATTTCCGCCACCTACAATAGTTACGTTCAAATTATTCTCCGTTTTTACAATCTTGAAATTTCGAAATATCCTCTATTGTGACATAAAGAGTATGCGATTTCAACTTTTCGGAAATACACAAAAAAACAAAAATAATTCGATATTATCGATTGATTGTTCGGTATTATCGAATTATCATATTGTCAGAAAATATTTTCAGATGCTATATTCTCATTACAAAAGATAAAAGATGGCGCAAATCCATCAGCGGAGGCCGACATGGCTAAAAGCAATTCAAACAAAACTGGAAAAATACAGTCAGTAGACAGAGCTCTTACGATTCTTGAGGTTATCGCAGACTCAGATGATGGTTTGACGCTCGCTCAGATTGCCGAGAGAATGGAACTTCCAAAGAGCACCGTTCACGGATTGATTTCCACATTGAGAGATCACAAATATGTGAAACAGGCTGAGGAAGACGGCAGATACCTGCTGGGAATACACCTCTTCGAGCTCGGAACCAGACTTGCCAGGTCATGGGATATACGCGACGCGGCCAAACCTGCAATGAGATGGCTCAGCAAGGAGTTCGGAGAGACCGTGCACCTCGGATGCGAGGAAAACGGTGAGGTGCTATATCTGGATAAGATAGCGGCAGACTCTCTGGTCACTATAGTTTCAGACATAGGTGCCAGACTCCCGATGCATTGCAGCGGTATAGGAAAAGCGCTGCTGGCTCACAAGAGCGACGCCGAGATCAGGAGGCACATCGCAAACCTCGGGCTTGCCCCTCTCACCGGGAGGACCATAACCAAAGCAGATGAGCTGATGAAGGAACTCGAAAAGGTCAGGGAACAGGGATTTGCCCTCGATGACGGGGAGATAATGGAAGGCCTCAGATGCGTAGGCGCACCGATATTCGACGCAGACGGCATCGTGAGATACGCGATAAGCGTATCCGGCCAAGTCAAAGACCTCTACGGCAAGAGACTAGAGAGGCTCATCATTGAGACTCAAAAGGCTGCAAAAGAGATAACATATGCGCTCAAAAAAGGCAGAGTGCAATCAAAATAATAATTCATCTACAAAACATTTAACAAAAACAATTGATTACAGAGTGAAAGGAGAAATCAAATGGCTGAGAAGAGACCTGAAATTGCCAACAGTGTACAGACAGGCAAGTTTAAGACCAACTATCACGATCTCGGAGATGGTTTTCCGGTAGTATTCCTGCACGGCTCCGGCCCGGGAGTTACGGCCTATGCCAACTGGCATAAACTGTTTCCGATCCTGAAGGACGAATACAGAATCATCGCACCGGACCTCGTAGGCTTCGGATACACGGAGAGAGTTGAAGGCCAGACATACGGAATGCGCGTATGGGTTCAGCAGACAAAGGAACTCTTCGATGCACTCGGCATTGAGAAGGCAAACCTCGTAGGCAACTCATTCGGCGGCGCACTCGCAATGTCGTTTGCCATCAACTACCCTGAGAGAGTAAACAAACTGGTTCTCATGGGAGCTATGGGAGTTTCGTTCCCGATTACTTACGGACTGGACCAGGTATGGGGCTACGAGCCATCACCTGAGAACATGGCTAAACTGCTCGAGATCTTTACATACGATCACAGCAACGCAACACCTGAGCTCGCTGAGTCGAGATATCAGGGAAGCATACAGCCGGGATTCCAGGAGAGCTTCTCTGCTATGTTCCCGAGACCACGTCAGGACGGAGTCGAGGATATGGCAGGCGACCAGCACTATATCAGAGACATTCAGCACGAGACGCTGATCATCCACGGACGTGAAGACAGAGTAATTCCTCTCTCCAATTCATACGAACTGCTCCAGCTGATTCCGAACGCAGAACTGCACGTATTCGGCAAATGCGGACACTGGACTCAGATCGAGCACACTCAGGATTTCGCTAATCAGCTGAAAATATTCTTCGAAAGATAATTAATCCCCATTATTAGCACCGGGATGCGGCTCCAGCCGTGTCCCGGAGAACCTGATAAAACAAAACCGCAGGCCGAGACTAAACGCTTTAAAAGCGCGCTGAAACTCAGTACTACGGTTTTGTGTACACAAAAAACGAAAGGGAACAGAAATGGCAAACGAAAATATTCAGAAATTTGCGGACATGCTCTACGAAGCCGAGAGGACGAGAGTGGCCATAGAGCCGCTGACAGATATGGACAGCAGTCTGACCATCGATGACGCATATGCGATTCAGCTTGCCAATATCGACAGGGTCGTCAAGGAAGGACAGGTCATATCCGGCAAGAAAATCGGACTTACATCCGAGGGTATACAGAAGCAGCTCGGTGTAAACGAACCTGACTACGGACATCTTTTTGAATCGATGTACTGCAAGGACGGCAGCTGCAATATTGATGAACTGATCAGCGCCAGGATAGAAGGCGAGATTGCCTTTATCCTCAAAGAGGGTCTCTCGGGCGGCAATGTCACGGCGGATGATGTTCGCAAGGCCACTGAGTATGTGGTACCGGCGTTTGAAATCGTAGACAGCCGCGTGGTCGACTGGAGGATTAAGCTCATTGACACTGTATCCGATAACGCATCCTCGGGCAGATATGTGCTTTCGGACTCGAGATGGAAGATTGACGAAGTGGATCTTCCGAATGTGGAGATGAAACTGTACAAGAACGGCGAACTCGTAAACGAAGGCAAGGGCTCAGCGGTGCTCGGAGACCCGGCAGAGGCAGTTGCATGGCTGGCCAACAAACTATGGGGATACGGAGTCGAGTTCTTCAAGGGAGAGGTCATACTCTCCGGAGCGCTTTCGGCAACCGTAACAGCAGAGAAGGGTGATGTATTTATGGCAGACTTCGGAGATTTCGGAAAGGTTGAAGCCTGCTTCGTATAGAAATGTATAGAAACTATTACTGAAACGATGAAGGAGTAAGACATGGCAGACAAGATCAAAGTGGGCGTTATAGGGCCCGGCAATATCGGATCAGATCTTATGTACAAGATCTTCCGAAGCAAGAATCTGGAAATGGCCATGATGGCGGGAATCGTCGAGTCTGAGGGAATCAAGAGAGCCAAAGGATTCGGAGTGCCGACGACGATAGAGGGCGTTGACGGACTTATCAAGGACGGCGACAAAGATATCAGAATTGTGTTCGATGCAACAAGTGCCGCCGCACATCTTAAGTTCAACGGACCTAAGCTCAAGGAAAACGGCATCGTAGCAATCGATCTGACTCCGGCAGCAATCGGACCGTACTGCGTGCCGCTGGTGAATCTCGACAAGCTTGCCGATGAGCAGGATATCAACATGGTTACCTGCGGAGGCCAGGCTACTATCCCAATCGTGCACGCGGTATCAAGAGTCGCCGGTGCGGAATATGCAGAGATAATCGCCTGCATATCCAGCAAGAGCGCGGGCCCGGGCACAAGAGCCAACATGGACGAATTTACAGAGACAACAAGCAAGGCCATCGAGGTGGTAGGCGGAGCGGACAAGGGAAAGGCGATTATCGTGTTGAACCCTGCAGAACCTCCTCTGATGATGACCAACACTATTCACGTAAGGGTCAAAGATAAAAAAGTGCCTTTCAAGAAGATAGAAAAATCCATACTCGAAATGGTAGAGGATCTGAAATCATACGTACCGGGGTATCAACTCAGGGTGCCGCCGACGATGGATGGAGACAAGGTAACAACAATCGTACAGGTTGAAGGACAGGCGGATTTCCTGCCGGCATATTCCGGAAACCTCGACATCATCAATTCGGCAGCCGTGGCAGCAGCTGAGAAGATAGCCGAGAGAATGCTTGCGGAAGGAGGTAACAAGTAATGAAGAACAGAAGAGTAAGACTTGTAGATACCACACTCCGCGACGGAAGCCACGCAGTCAGGCACAGTTTCGATACTAAACAGGTAGCGAAGATTGCCAAAGGACTCGACAAAAGCGGCGTTGAGATTATTGAGATATCTCATGGCGACGGACTCGGCGGCTCGAGTTTCAACTACGGTTTCTCGAAAACAGATGAATTGAAACTCATCGCTGCAGCTGCAAAGGAAGTCAAGAACGGTAAGGTGGCAGTTCTGCTGCTCCCGGGAATCGGAACTATAGCCGATCTTAAAAATGCAAAGAAAGCGGGCGCGGAAGTTGTGAGAGTTGCGACTCACGTGACAGAGGCGGATGTATCGGCAGAACACATCTATGCGGCCAAGGAACTGGACATGATGGCAGTAGGATTTCTGATGATGGTTCACATGGCACCTGTCGAGAGGGTAGTCGAAGAAGCTCTCAAAATGGAAAGTTACGGAGCTGACTACATCAATATGGCAGATTCATCAGGATACCTGCTCCCTGAGGATGTAGCTGCAAGGATAAAAGCCGTTGCAGAAGCGGTGAAGATCCCTGTAGGATTCCACGCCCATAACAACATGGGCATGGCAGTTGCAAACTCGCTGGCGGCAGTTGAGGCAGGTGCGACTTACGTCGATGCAACGCTCAGGGGACTCGGCGCAGGATCGGGAAACACTCAGCTCGAGGTTCTCGCGGGAGTTCTTAAGAGAGCAGGAGTAGACACGGGCGATGTGGATTTTTACGGACTCATGGACGTGGCGGCAGAAGCGGTAGATCCTATCATGCAGAGGCCGCAGATCATAGACAACGGCTCGTTCATGCTCGGCTACGCAGGCGTATACTCGAGTTTCCTGCTCCACGTATACGACGCGGCGAAGAAATACAAACTCGATCCGAGAGACATACTCGTGGAACTCGGAAGAAGAGGAATGGTAGGCGGACAGGAAGATATGATTATCGACGTCGCTTACCAGCTCTCACAAAAGAAATAGTTATCGCTTAATGAGATTTACTGAGGTAGCGCCATGACATATGAAATCAAAGACGCAGAATCAGGAATGACATACATCGGCAGAGACGATGAAAGCATATTCAGGGCCATGCACAAGAGCGGACGCAGTATTTTCAAAGGCGGCTGCGAAGGCGGGGGCTGCGGGATATGCAAAGTGAAAATCCTCGAGGGAGAGTACGTGGCGTTCAAGAAAATGAGTAGGAGGCACGTTACCGAGGAGGAAGAGTCGCAAGGCATTGTACTTGCATGTTGTGTAAAACCTTCAAGCGATATTTCGCTGGAGAAGGCATAAAAGAGATCCCTAATAAACGATGAACTAATAAAAGGAGGACAACTATGGCTATTACTAAGACAATCCGTCCGGGATTAATCCAGATGAGAGTAACAAATCTCGAAGAGTCAGTTGCATTCTATCGCGATGTACTCGGCCTCGATGTAGTAGGCAAGACATCCGACGGACGCGTAATGTTCAAGACATTCGATGAGTTCGACCATCATTCGGTAGTTCTGAGAGCTGCACCGGAATCCGGTTTCGACTATGTTGCATTCAAGGTAACAGATGCTGAGACTCTCGAAGAACTCAAAGCAGCCACAGAGGCATTCGGATATCCTGTAGACATCGCAAGCGATGAGCAGCCGGGCTACGGCAAGAGATACGGATTCACACTCTGCACAGGCCACAGAATCGAGCTCTATGCAGAAGTAGATATGGCTGAGAACATCCCTATGCTTCTCAATCCGGATCCATGGATCGATCCGCCTCGCGGCATGAAAGCTCAGAGATTCGACCATCTCCTGCTTTACGGACCAAACATCGGAGAGGCAGTAAGATACTTTACTGAAGTTCTCGGAATGTTCTATCCTGAGTACTGCAACACACCTGACGGAAAGCCTTTCGCTTACTGGCTGACAGGCGGCAACAAAGCTCACGACATCGCTTTCGTTGAGTACGAGAAGCCAAACACAATCCACCACCACGCATTCTACCTCGAAGACTGGAATGCAATCGGACATGCTGCTGACCTCATCGGTAAGCACAGAGTTAAGAGAGACGTAGGTCCTACTCGTCACGCAATCACACGCGGACAGACTATCTACTTCTTCGAGCCATCCGGCAACAGAATCGAAACTTACGCAGGCGGATATGCAGCTTATCCTGATAATCCGAAGCGTCAGTGGACAGTTGATGAAATCGGCAGAGGCCTCTTCTACTATGAAGGCGAGCTGATTCCGTCATTCCTCGAAGTAGTTACGTAGAAACTGCAAATACAGAACACAGATGTAATCTCCCTTGCACTGACAATGCCCCGGGCTCACGCCCGGGGCCGTTCTTATACTTGCATAATTAAATAATGGTGTATAATGATTCTGGAGGGATGACAAATGGCAGGAATGAATCAAACGCCTTCGGGTGAAAGAGTACATATAGGATTTTTCGGCAGGAGGAATGCCGGAAAGTCGAGCGTGGTAAATGCGGTGACCGGACAGGAACTCGCTGTTGTTTCAGATGTAAAGGGCACGACTACGGATCCCGTTACCAAGTCCATGGAGATACTTCCGCTCGGGCCTGTTGTCGTGATAGACACGCCGGGCTTTGACGACAGCGGGAGCCTCGGAGAACTCAGGGTAGAGAGGACGAGGCGCATACTCGAAAAGACCGACATAGCCGTGCTAGTGGTCGACTCTTCGGAGGGCATTAAACAATGCGATGCAGAGCTGGTAGATCTTTTTGATGAGCGCAAACTGCCTTATGTTATTGTGATGAATAAATCCGACCTCAGCGAAAAGATTGCTGCGGCAGCGGGCGTTATAAGCGGAGACGGGAAAGAATCCGGTTTTAAAGCTCCTGTTGTACGGACAAGTGCAGTGACGGGTGAGGGAATTGAAGAACTGAAGAATACCATAGCCGCGCTTAAACCTGAGGAGATAGAGATTCCTCTCGTGTCGGATAAGATAAATGAAGGAGACATCGTGCTGCTCGTGGTGCCGATAGATAAGGCGGCGCCGAAAGGCAGGCTCATCCTGCCTCAGCAGCAGACGATCAGAGACATAATAGATGCAGGGGCGTCTGCTGTTGTGGTCCGAGACTCGGAACTCGAAGAGACGCTCGCAAGGATCGGACCATCGGCGCGCCCGGCTCTCGTGATTACAGACAGCCAGGTTTTCGGAAAGGTAGACGAGATAGTGCCTCCGGAGATTCCTCTCACTTCGTTCTCCATACTTATGGCGCGTCACAAAGGCCTTCTCGAAGAGGCTGTGCACGGAGTTGCCGCGATAAAGAATCTGAAAGACGGAGACAAAGTCCTAATCGCCGAGGGCTGCACGCACCACAGGCAGTGCGGAGATATAGGAAGGGATAAGATTCCGAAATGGATTAAGGATTTCACCGGCAAGAACATCGAGTTTGAAATGACCAGCGGGGGCGGTTATCCTGCAGACCTGACGGATTATGCACTCGTAGTCCACTGCGGCGGTTGCATGCTAAACGAGCGCGAAGTTGGATACCGCGTTAAGTCAGCGTCGGTGCAGGGAATCCCGATTACCAATTACGGAACATTAATCGCGCAAGTTCACGACATATTAGCTCGCAGCATTGGAATATTTCCCGAGCTGGAGTACAATAGGGATGAGGGGGACAAATAATGAGAAAATATAAATGCAAATATGATATTGAATTTCAGGACTTAAAAGAGATTATGGATTTTGTCGCAGATAAGTACGGCGACAACGTAGGCTTCATATATAAAAATGAAGATAAGACTCAAAAGATAGAGATCACGTACAAAAAATTCAGAGAGGACCTCGATGCGCTCGGAGCATATCTGATCAGCAAGGGGCTCAAAGACAAGAAGATTGTTGTAATCGGACCTAACTCGTATCACTGGCTTGTTGCTTACTATGCCACTGTAATCAATGTCGGAGTTGTGGTGCCGCTTGACAAAGGTTTGCCTGAAGAAGAGATCATCAATTCTCTCATCAAGTGCAAGGCCGACGCAATCATTTATGACGAGGCGCTTGAGATGGATTTCGATAAAATCTCTGCCGAGGTTAAAAAGAGCGGAGTTAATATATCTGAGCTCATACCTATGGACGACTTCAGTCAGGAGAAAATGCCTGAGCACGTTGCTCTCATAGAAAAGTATAAATCCGAGTTTAAAGTGATAGACAAGCATGCCGTGGATATCATCCTGTTCACATCAGGCACTTCTGCTACAGCCAAGGCGGCGCAGCTTACTCAGCGCAATATCGCATCGACCATAGCTGCGATGAGAAAAGTCGAGCCTATATATGAGGACGACGTAGAGATGATACTTCTGCCTCTGCATCACGCGTTCGGAAACCAAGGCGTTCTGATGTTCATCAGCAACGGCGCTACCAATGTATTCTGCAGCGGTCTCAAATACGTACAGAAAGAACTCAAGGAATATGGTGTCACAGCATTTTTCTGCGTGCCGCTCATCATTGAGTCAATGATAAATAAGGTTCTCAAGACCGCAGAGAAGGAAGGCAAACTCGCTAAACTCGAGACGGGCCGCAAGATTTCCAAGGGGCTTATGAAACTCGGAATCGACGTCAGACGCAAACTCTTCAAGGACGTAATCGACGGCCTCGGCGGCAAACTGAGATTTCTCATCAGCGGAGCAGCCGCTCTCGACCCTAAGATTCTCGACTATGCCACAGACTTCGGTATACTGACAGTTCAGGGCTACGGACTGACTGAGACGGCGCCGACCATAGCATCAGAGAGTTATTTCTACAGGAAACCAGGCTCGGTCGGACATGCCATGCCGGGAGTTGAAGTAATGATAAACAACCCGGACGAAGACGGAATCGGAGAGCTCTACGCCAAGGGACCTAATATCATGAAGGGCTATCTCGACGATGATGAAGCCAACAAAGAAGTCTTCATAAACGGCTGGTTCAACACAGGAGACCTCGCACGCATTGATGAAGAGGATTACATATTCCTGACCGGACGCAAGAAAAACGTAATCGTCCTCAAGAACGGAAAGAATATCTACCCTGAGGAGATTGAATCTCTCATCGACGAGATCCCATACGTCGCAGAGAATGTAATCATGGGCGAGGAAGAAGGCGATGACTACAGACTCGTAGCTCATATCGTGTTCGATCCGGAAGCAAGCGAGGCCAAAGGCAAGAGCGTGGCTGAGATACAGGCCATGGCCGATGCAGACATCGAAAAGATTAACAATGAAATGCCGAGTTATAAGCGCATCAAGCAGGTATATATCCGCAAAGATCCGTTTGAAAAGACCACGACTCAGAAGATTAAACGCCGCACAGTAAGGGCAGAGGATGCTCTCAAAGCATAAGTTTTATGTTATAGAGCAAAACTATAACTCGCGCATGACATATATGAGCAATCTATTAGATAGGGATTTTGCTCAGGTTTAGAATTAGTTACAGAGGGAAGGGAACCCGTGGCAGAAATGCCTCGGGTTTCATCATCCTGTTTTGTAGCTATTTTTTATTTGTAAAAGGGAGATTAAATTATGGCTGATAATCAACAAATGTGGAAAGAACTCGGAATGAACCTCGAAATGCACGACATGCTCTGCGAAGTACTTCCGGGAGCAATCGGTGACGTATTCATGTCGCAGGAAAACAGACCTGCAGCTATGGACTACTTCGACATGGTGCTCGCAGATGTACACGGCCTCAGACCTTCCGAACTCGTAGAGTTCAGAAAGAACGGCGGCAAGGTATTCGGCACATTCTGTGCTTACGTACCTGATGAAGTTATCTTTGCAGCAGGCGGAATCGCAACAGGTCTCTGCGCAGGCTCGCAGTTCTGGGTACCGGGCGGAGAGAGATACCTTCCTGCCAACACTTGCCCGCTGATCAAAGCTATGCTCGGCGCAAGATTCGATAAGACATGCCCGTTCTACAGACTGGCAGACGTCTACATCGGAGAGACAACTTGCGACGGAAAGAAAAAAGCATATGAGATCCTCGGTACAGACGTACCTCTGCACGTAATGGATCTGCCTCAGATGAAGAGGGACAAAGACTATCTCAAATGGGCTGATGAAATCAAGGAACTCATCGCAGTAGTTGAGAAGACAACAGGCAACAAGGTTACTGCTGAGAACCTCGCTGAGAACATCAAGAAGATCAACGTTAAGAGAAAAGCTCTCGAGAGACTCTACAGCCTGAGAAGAAACGCATGCGTTCCTATCTCCGGAACAGACACATTGCTGATTTCCCAGATCGCATACTACGATGATCCTGAGAGATTTGCCACAATGGTCAATAAACTGTGTGACGAGCTCGAACAGAGAGTTAAAGACGGCGTAAGCGTTGCCGAAGGCAAGAAGAGAATCCTCATCACAGGAACTCCGATGGCTATTCCTAACTGGAAACTGCACAACCTCATCGAGACAAGCGGTGGCGTAGTAGTTTGCGAAGAGACTTGCACAGGTACAAGATACTTCGAGAACCAGGTTGACGAAAGCGGCACAACTCTGGACGAGATGGTACAGAACATCGCAAACAGATACATGGGCATCAACTGCGCATGCTTCACTCCTAACACAGCAAGAGCTGACGATGTTATCAGACTCGCCAAGGACAGCAAGGCTGACGGAGTTATCGACGTTAACCTCATGTTCTGCCAGACTTACGACATCGAAGGCAGAAGCCTCGAAGAGAGATGCAAGGCAGAGGGAATCCCATTCCTCGGTCTCGAGACAGACTACACTGACAACGACGCTCAACAGCTCAAGACAAGAATCGGCGCATTCATCGAGATGCTCGGTTAATCAAGTAGCATAGATTCGAAACAGCTATGCGATAAAAAGGACTTTTTCCGGAAAAGATACATAATAAGGGCATTTTTGCTCAATTATGTATCTTTTCTTGGAGATTGACCTGAAAAACGTTTACAATAAACTGATGGAATAGATTATTTATCTCTATCTTTGTGTAATAACATATGGTATTAATATAAAAGATACATATACACACCATTTTTACTTAAATATGTATCTTTTTAACAAGAACTCCTCTTCTCTCAATAAATCAATATGGAATATATTCATTATTATGTATTGTTTCAGAATCACACGGACGCGACCGCGATGTACCGCTCGCTGAAGAGCAAAGACATGTATGCGCAGATAAGTCCGACACCGAGAGAACTCAGCGTTTGTTGCGGAGTTTCTCTTTTGGTAAAAGGAGAGGACGTAGAGGAGATAAAGAGGATTGCCGAGGAGGAGAAGCTCGCATATCTCGAAATCAGCGGTCTCAACAACACCTTTGATAACACCAGACATCGCTACGGATAGTCCGCTTCGGGGAAGTTGTTGCTGCCCTAAATACTCCTGCGTGTGTCATTAAATGAAAATGGAGAATTATGAAAAAGTATATTGGAATAGATATCGGATCTACGGCATCGAAGGTTTGCATACTTGAAGAGGGTAAGGACCCTGTATTTGAGGTGCTGCCTACGGGATGGAACAGCAAGATAACTGCAGGTATCATCAAGGAGAATCTCGAAAAGAGATTCGGGGATATCAGCGATGCTGAGATAGTGGCCACAGGCTATGGCAGAATCAGCGTTGAGTATGCCGACAAGGTAATCACTGAAATCAGCTGCCACGGAAGAGGCGGATACGAAATGAAAGGAGAGGACTGCACCATCATTGATATTGGCGGGCAGGACACCAAGTATATAAATGTAGTCAACGGAAAACCCGTTGACTTCCTGATGAACGATAAATGTGCTGCGGGTACGGGCAAATTTATCGAGGTAATGGCCAACAGACTGGGACTTACGATAGAGGAATTGTTCGAACTTGCCAAGATAGGCAAACCGATAGCGATTAGTTCACTCTGTACCGTGTTTGCTGAGTCTGAGGTCATAAACTATATGGGTGAGGGCAGAAGCCGCGAAGACCTGGCTGCCGGAGTTATCGACTCGGTCGCACTCAAGGTTGCCACTCTGGTGCAGAGAAAGGAACTGCAGGACACGGTCATAGTCACGGGAGGATTCAGTGATAACGAGTTCTTTGCCGGGCTCCTGAGCAAGAAGATAAACAGAAACGTAAGCGCAATGCCAAACGGCAGGTATGCAGGGGCATACGGAGCGGCGCTCCTGGCTAAAGAAAAAGCCGATTGATTGAAATCAATCGGTTTTTTTTCTGACTAATATGAACGGTGTGCATTGATTGTCCTGCCCTGCGGGGTTGTCTCGGACGATCTCTGCGAGCTCTGCATCACTCAATTCTATGTTGCTGCTCTTTCCGAGTATGTCGCATTCGAAGTCGTTGGCATCAATGAGGAAAGTCGGGATTCCCGTCGCCTTGCAAATCTCGTTGCAGACGCCGACGGGGTTTTTCGGAAGAGGAATTCCGTACTCCCCGTAGATTGGGAAGACATCCGGATAGAAACCGTCAAGCCCTTTGACCTGTTCGCCGACCATCTCATAAAATATGCCTTTGCGTCCTACGAGTTTGCCGAATCCCGCGCATACAGCAGCCAGGAAAACTTTGGCTCCTCCGCAGGTATCGATGGCGTACTGCATCTTATATACATCTCCAACACCGATGCCGGCTGAGCTGTGCTGAGTGGCAAATCTGCTGAGGAACTTTGCAAGTCCTGAAATTTTGACGTCTTCCTTGCGTATTATATTGTTCTGGCATAGAGAGATTATCTTCTCGGCTATAGCCAGGATGTCGCCCTCCTCATAAAGAGGTTTTACATAACGCTCCACCAGTTCGCAGTAATCCTCCCCGAGTTCTACGAAATGAGTTTTGATAGCAGCTCTTGAATATACACCGGTGGTGGTTTCTATATTTAAATTCTTGTTGTCGTTGGCTTTAAAATCCATTGTATTTTCCTTTGCTGTGATTATTTATGATTGCTTATGCATCGATATGTCCGTAGCCGTAAATGACAGGATCGCCGAGGTCATAGACTTTGACCCTGCATCTGTCACTGGAATTACCTTCGATGGCGAATATCTTATTTCCGGATATTTATGAAACACTTCAAA
>CADAJM010000020.1 GCA_902788245.1 uncultured Eubacteriales bacterium
AGATTGCATAGTTTTGGATTTTCGAAGAAAGAATTGTCGTAAGAAGAACACCGTTAAGCAATTAGAATATTTAGGTGATATGTTAGCAGATGTGCAGTTATGGATAACCGGCGCAGTGCCATGAATAAGTGCATGCACAGCGTGACTTAAACAACAGAGCACTTGTAACGCTGCACACACACTTATTCACAGCCTGCCTCTATCTACCAAGATATCTATCATTTACTCTGCCGGTTACCCACAGCCTGCACAACTGCTACTATGAACATTGAATAATAACAATAATACCAATTGTTATTCTTTAACAATGACACAGATTGTTATTGTTTCTCAATCCTGATGGTCCGTCGTAGTCGAGGCGGTGGATTATGTTGATAAGCGACGCTGATTATCCGAGAGCGGTGGATAAGTCGGTGGGCAGATCCTCTGTCCATGGACTTATCCATGGCTCTTCGCTTATCCACATTAATCCATGGCCTAATCCCTGGATACTTACATTACATATCGAAGAGTTGCTCATACTAATTTATAGCAACCATCCTTGTATCATAGCATCAACAATTTTCATATTGATGCCACCATCTTCAGTCCCGTAGGTTACGATTAGGTTTCTCCATGGGACGATACCGTATTCTTCATAGTCATCAAATTTTCTCCTATTATGTTGCATATATTCCTTATCAGAAATCTTACCTAAATGCTCCCAATAAATTATTCTCCCATCATGCGCTCTGCGGATTGTGAAATCCGGCACGTATCTCAGCTCAGGTACTTGCAATTCTGCTTCGTATTTATATTGAATCCCGAAGTGATCGAGTCTTGCAGCGATAGCGATTTCACCCATTGATCGCATTGGGACACCGTCGTGTGAAATGGATTTCAATCCTTCATTCAAAAGACTGTTTGAATCATCTTGCGGATTGCAGATTGATTGATTATCGCAAGGAGCGGAGGTGGAGTTTTTATAAATAAAAGGCTCTTTACTCGGATGGCTTCTCACAAAATCCGACATAAGACTCGCCTCATCAAAAGGAGTGATTAATCCTATTGCGCTTTCCAGAACAGAGCTATTCTTACGTGCTATGCTAATTGCCTTTTGTACATATTTTTTCCTGACTAATGCAGCGAGCTTCTCAGTGTTCTTATTAATACCCACTCTTTTCGTTCGGCCGTCACGTGTAGTGGTCCTTTCGTAATAATATATTCGCTTGTCTTTACCAACGTACGAATATAGATGACCTTTAGGAAGAGAAGATAATTCATGTTCCAAATCGTTCTTTCTCTCACACAAGGCTTGGTTTATTCTTTTTAATTCTTGCATATAGTACATATGGTCGCTCCTTTCTAAGGCATAATAAAAAATGAAACTATGCACATTGCAGGTAATCTAATTCATTTTTGCATAGTTTTTTTCTGTGCAAATGGAGCTTGAGGTGTCCAGGAAGATTATATGTGATGAGGGGAACCTGAAACGCAGTGTTTTCAAGGGGTAGAACGGTAGCGCTATTTTGCAGATAATGAAAGTAGACAAATTATAAAAAATCAAGTTGAAGAAAAGGTGATAAATGTGTAAAAACTGTGCAAATAAGCTCTATAAGAAAGGCATTATACATAGTTTGCCTGACCGAGCTGCGTAAAGCATGTGCTTGCACGATATATTGCCGGCGATATTGCCGGCAATTAATGTACAGGGTTGTGGTGTTGGTGGTATCATTATATTCAGAACGACAGGAAGGAGGCTGAGATGAACGAAGATATTAAAAGGCTGAAAGAGATAATTGATGAAAGTAATAATATCGTGTTCTTTGGGGGTGCCGGTGTTTCGACGGAGAGTGGCATTCCGGACTTTAGAAGTGCGAATGGTTTGTACAATCAGGACCTCGGAAGAACCGTGTCTCCTGAGGAGATGATATCGCATACATTCTATGTGAATCATCCGGAACAGTTCTTTGAGTTCTACAGGGACAAACTCATATATGAGGATGCCGAGCCGAATGCATGTCACAAGGCGCTGGCGGAACTCGAGAGACAGGGCAAGGTAAAAGCGATAGTCACTCAGAACATCGACGGACTGCACCAAAAGGCCGGCAGCAAGGTCGTTTGGGAACTCCACGGATCCACACTCAGAAACTACTGCGAGGATTGCGGCGCGTATTACGATCTCAGTAAGGTCACGGGCACGGACGGAGTGCCGACCTGTGATAAGTGCGGCGGCAGGGTCAAGCCCGATGTGGTGCTTTATGAAGAGGGGCTTGACAGCGACGTCATAGACGGCGCCGTCCGTGCCATATCCGAGGCAGATACTCTGATAGTAGGCGGTACGACTCTCATAGTTTACCCGGCAGCTGGACTCATTCACTATTTCAAGGGTAAACACATAGTGCTTATCAATATGAGCGCCACGAGTGCAGACAGTTCAGCTGATTTGGTGATACGCGAGCCGATAGGAGAAGTGTTTGCAGAATTGATGAAATAACAGACGTAAAAAAGACCTCTCTGAATCAGATCCCCTGTCTGACTCAAGAAGGTCTTTTTGTTTTTTGATTTGATTTTTCAGCCGAAAAGTTTTTTAGCTCAGCTGTACGGATGCAGCTTCGTCAGGGAAGAAATATGCTCCGAGATCGTGAATGTTGTGAGATGTATATTCGCTGAGCACGCGACCTTCAAACTGATATGTCCTGATGTAGCGTTTTCCGTCTACGGTGCTCCACTGCTCCATGTCCCAGGTAAGATATCCGACATCATCGCTTTTCTTTTCCTTAAGGATGAGGTCCACCTGTCTTCCTTCTTTCATCTTTTCTATAAGTTCATCACGTGTAAGATCGAGTTCTTCGTTATTGACTATATCCTTAACTGTCATTAGTTTACCTCCGATTATGAGATTTCAAAGTTTTTAAGCTGTGAGGGAATTATAACATAAATTACAGATCAATTGGGGTGCAGACTGTATCCACCCCCTTATTATCTTGGATGTGGTAGTATGCGTAGTCCTCAGGAGAGAGCCCGCTTTTTTCTTTGAAAATCTGCTCGGCCTGCGCGCGTTTATCCGGGCGTATGCGAACGGAGATGCCGCAAGATGCCGAGATGAATCTCGGCACCGGCATGATGCTTACCTCTGCCGGTTTCAACAGATTCTCTGTTGAAATTGCGGCATGTGTCGATTCAAAAGTTAAAAGATAATACTCTGTCATAAAGATATTGTACAAAAAACAGCGGGCTCGTGCGAGCCCGCATTTTGATTTGACCTACAGTTTGATAACTTTGCTGACTTCCTGCATAGCTCCGAGGATGTCGTACATGTTGCTGACCGTGCCGACTTTGATCTCATCAGAGAGGCCGTAGAAGTTGAGGCATGTGCCGCAAACTAAAACCTGGGTTCCTTTCTCGATAAGGGTGTTCAGATTCTCAACAATCTGTGGCTCAACACCGGTTACCAGCTTAACGCCCTCGTTCATGAAGAGTACGTATGAAGGAATTTTATCCGATTCGCTGAGAGTGAAGATGGCCATCTTTGCGAGATTGCCGCCGAGCTCTCCTTCGTTTGTTCCTATGGAATCCTTGTTGAAGAAAACCGCATAAGTGTCTGCTTCAGCGCCGGCGGCACCTTTTTTGGTTTCGCCGTTTGCGAACTTAACGAGGAATTTGTCTCCGCATGCTTCGCTTGTAGCCGGTCTTCCCAGGGCGTCGCCGAGTCTTGTCAGATTGTCGATCTGTGTCTGACCGTCAACGATGATTTCAACATCCTGCTCGCCTGCTTCGAGCTCTTTCTTAGCCATAATTACAGGAATAGGGCATTGTTTGCCGCCTGCATCTATTCTCATTTCTATACCTCCGATTATCAGGTTTTGAATTATTTATCTGCTGCACCAAGCAGCCTACAATAGTAATATACTCTTATTTGCGGCACAGATACTATAGATTTATTCTATAACACAACGCTCATTTTACACATTGCCATAATAGTGGAACATAATGCCGACGCAATGTGTTAGAATGGCTACAAGGCTTATGAGAATGAAAGGCGGAGTATTATGAGAAAGTGCTATGCGGTGGCGGACTTTCTGTCAGATGAAAATAAAACGGAAATGCGAAAAGTCGCAGAGGAGTGCGGGTTCAGCATAGAGTTCTTTGACAACTCTGAGGAAGGCGACGGAAAAGTCTCCGACGCTGAAGTATTCTACGGAAGTGCTCCTGAACTGCTGCCTCAGATGCCTGAACTTAAGTGGTGTCACTCCGCATATGCCGGAGCCGGCCATCTCATTAAAACAGGCAAATTCGACAATGGAGATGTCGTACTGACAAACAGTTCCGGCGCTTACGGCCTAACGATCGGAGAGCATATTATAATGGTGAGCCTCATGCTCATGAGGCAGATGCCCGAATACAACAAACTGATGAGCGCTCACGGCTGGATGCAGGAACTCCCGATCAGGTCAATAGCAGGCAGCCATGTGGCCATCATCGGCACAGGAGATATAGGTAAAAACACCGCTGCGAGATTTCGCGTGATGGGAGCATCAAAGCTCATAGGATTTAACAGAAGCGGACAGGACATAGACATATTTGACGAGGTATATAAAATTGACAGTTTCGATGAGATAATTCCGAAAGAAGACATCGATATACTCGTACTCTGCGTGCCCGGAACCCCAAACAGCAAAGGCATATTGAGCAAGGAAAGAATCGACAAACTGTCAGCCGCGACTTATGTCGTAAACGTCGGGCGAGGCTCGGCTATAGATCAGGACGCACTCGTGTCCGCTCTCAATGAGGGGCGCCTCGCCGGAGCGGCACTCGATGTGACGAAGCCCGAACCATTGCCGGCGGATCACCCTCTCTGGACAGCGAGGAATTGCATAATAACCCCGCACATATCCGGAGATATGGGGCTTCCGTACACGGTGGACAAGACGGTTGAGTTTTTCTGCGAGAACCTCAGACGTTACACTCGCGGCGAGGAACTCATCAAAGTGGTAAATATAAAAGAAGGGTATTGATAATGATTATATTTGATTTAGACGGGACCCTCTGGGACGCTACCATACCCGTGGCAGATTCCTGGAATGTGGTGATAGAAGAAGAAACCGGGGAGGCAGACAAACTCACTCCGGAGGACATAATGGGAGAGATGGGCAGGACCATGACTCAGATTGCGGACGACCTGTTCGACTTCCTGCCTGAAAAAGAACGTTACGAACTGGCACATAAGTGCGAAGTATTTGAGAACGATTACATCAAAGAGCACGGAGCCAAACTCTTCCCGGGCGTGATTAAAACGCTGGAGATGCTGCTGGCGGCAGGAGAGAAAATGGCCGTTGTCAGCAATTGCCAGGAGGGATATGTCTCTGCGTTTATCGAGTCAATGCAAATGGATAAGTATTTCTGCGACTACGAAGAGTGGGGCAGGACAGGCCTCTCCAAAGCGGGAAATATCAGCCTCGTGATGGAGAGAAACGGAGAGGATAAGGCCGTCTACGTCGGAGACATACAGCGTGATGCCGACTCCGCACATGAGGCAGGCATACCGTGCATCTGGGCCAAGTACGGTTTCGGTCACATAGATGACGCCGAGGAGGAAATTGAGAGCTTCGACGAACTCCCCGAAGCGCTGAGACAGATCGGATATTTATAATGCGATGAAAACCAAGAAAAGGAAGAAGTTTGAATTGGCCGAGCACTACGCTCACAGGGGCTTTCACGATAAACCCGAAATTCCCGAAAACTCGATGGCGGCATTTCATCGTGCGATAGCGAACAGACTGCCGACGGAGATAGATGTCCATCTGATAGCCGACGGGAGCCTTGTCGTATTTCACGATGACGATCTCGAGCGCGAGACGGGTGTCAAAGGAAGCATCGAGGCGTATGACCTCAGCAATCTGAGAAAACTCAGACTCGAGGGAACGGATGAAGTGATTCCGACATTTGATGAAGTGCTGGAGTTATACGAGACGAGCGGCCTGCCGCTACTGATTGAGCTCAAAGTCGTTAAGGGAAATCACAAAGCGTTGGCTGCCGCGGTAGCAAAGAGGCTCAAGAGATACAAGGGAGAGTATGTGATTCAGAGTTTCTATCCGCGCGCACTGATTGAAATCAGAAAACTAATGCCGGATGTGGCTATAGGCCAACTCTCCAAGAATTACTTCAACTACAATGACGGAGCCTTTATGGTGCGCGCGGCCATGACAGGCAATATATTATTTAACAGGCTCGTGAGGCCGGACTTCATATCCTATAAATTCAGAGACAAACACAGCAATTTGCTGATGCGAAGCGTTGAGAAAAGAGGGATGTCCAAACTCGCCTGGACCATCAGGACGCCGGATGCATACAGGAGAGCGGTTGAAGCGGGCTGCACACCTATATTCGAGAATTTCAATCCAAATGAGAATAAAGGAGATTTGCGGTGAAGAATAAGAGAAGAGACGGAATCAGGATTAAGGAACTGGACGGTTACCACAAGATATTGCCGTACATAATGCCGAAGAGGACTGAGGCAGAGGTGTCGCTGACCGAACAGTTCGATGTTACGGAATTGGTCAAATATATGGCGGAGAGAAACGAGGAGGAAGGAGTACATATCAAGCTCTATCACTCCATGATTACCGCTATCGCCAAAACCGTGTATCACAGACCTCGACTCAACTGGTTCATTTCCGGAAGGTTTTTTTATGAAAGACCGGACATTACATTTTCATTTGTCGTAAAGCAGAAATTTGCAGATGACGGCGAGGAGACCCTCATGTTCATGAAGGTCAAACCGGATATGAACATCGATTCAATATCCAAACTCATACTCGGGGATGTAAAAAAGGTCCGCGAAGAAAAGACGAACGATTTGGACAAACTCATGGAGTTTGTCGGGAGTTTACCGAGGCCTTTCCTTGAAGTATTCTTTGCGACACTGAGGAGGCTCGAGTACCATGGCGTCATGCCAAAAGGGCTTACTGCCGGGGATCCGAATTACTCAAGCGTAATGGTATCCAACCTCGGCTCGATAGGAGCGGACTCCTGCTACCATCACCTGAGCAATTACGGAACCTGCTCCGTAATGATTACGATTGGCAAGATGCATAAAGAGATGAAATATATGGAAGACGGAAGCTGGCAGGAGAGAGATGTATTAAACTGCACTTTTACCGTAGACGAGAGACTGGCTGACGGATTCTACTTCGCCAAATCTCTTCGCATCATGAAATACCTGCTCGAGAATCCGAGAGCGATGGAAGATCCTATTTCAGAAACCGTTCCTGTGGAATTGTAAAGATAGTTATTCGGAATTGTTGCTTGCGTACATCAGAACACCTGCGACGAACATATTGTCATCCGTGCTTATTTCCAGGCTACCGCTGTACCTGTCGACAACAGCCTGAACGGATGAAAGACCGATGCCATGACCTGCTTTGCCTGAGCGAGGCAGGCCTTTTTTATTGAGTTTAATAGTGCCCTCGTATGGGTTTTTAACAGTGAGTCCGAGCATCTCATCCGAGAGCATTTTTGCGTTGACGTGAACGACTCGCTTGTCTTGCGGAAGTTTCTCAACAGCGAGGATAGCATTTTCTACGAGGTTGCCGAATACGGTTATGAAGTCGGCTTCGGCTACAGGAAGAGTGCGAGGCAGCTCAATCAGCCATTTGATGTAGCTTTCATTGGACTTGGCGAGAGAATCGTAGTGTGAGGCAACCGCATCGAGAGCCGGGTTGGCTGCAATTACGGATGTGTGATCGGTGAGGGTCTTGGTAAACTGGCTTATGTATTCAGACAGCTTTTCATTCTCTCCGTTCTTGGCATAATCATCGATTACGAGCAGATGTTGCCTGAAGTCGTGGCGGAGAGTTCTGGTTTCGTCCATATACGAGCGGAGCTCTTCGTAGCGTTTTTGCTCCATAGACATGAGTTCGTTGGACTGGCGTAGATTGGAATTCTCAGTCAGGTTGACTGCAATCCTCCACATGGAGTGATACATCAAAACAAAGGCGCCCGGAGCGAGAAGCAAGAACGCAAGAATTGTCGCTCTCACGCGACCCGTCATGATAACTCCTGCATGCTTAGGCATGACCCAGAAGAACAGCAATGTGATAAAGACCGTGATTGAAAGAGCAAGTTTAAAGTCAAGATTAAGAGGCTCTGAGTTCAGCAGATACGGGAGGTGTTCATTGAGAGATTTATAGTAAAGAACTCCCAAAACTATGGCGACCGCCAGGCAAACAAAACAGGTGACTGGTCTCAGCGTGAGCAGAGAATCTTCCTTTTCAAGAGGTGCCGCAAGTATGATGCCGTATAGCATGGCGTTGCCGATAACCATCGTGGAATTGAAAAAGCAATAAAAACGCACGATGGGTCTGCCGACAGTCACATGCATATGAACTAAAAACACCGCTGCAAGTGCCAGTATAAGCGCCCACTTAAATGACATCGATGTGTAATATGCGATGAGCGAGACTCCCGGAATTATTATAAGAAGCGAAATGCCGGATATCACGGCCACGCGCTTATATCCGAATCTAAGATAATCCCTTAGAGGCGCAAGTGAATAGGCCAGAGCAGGGATCGTCAGTAGCAATATTGATAAATAGCCTGCAAACAGAGTCTTGTCCACGGCTACCTCCTGTTGTCCACTTTGGAAATCATATACTGCGAAAAATCAGATAAGACAGAGGCCCTTCCGTTGACCTTAATCGGATAAGATGATCCGTCTTTCATGTTCATCGCGCCGTCCTTCGGCGACAGCACCTGGTCCATGTTGACCATGATGCCGCGGTTGATAAGCAGGAATCTTTTGTCTTCCTGCAACTTTGCGGAAACTGTTTTGAATGATTCAATCGCGGTTATATGCTGGTTGTTAGTAAGCGCGAGTTCCGTGTTGTGTCCGCTTGATGATGCGGCTATCACGGAGCGCAGCGGGACGTCATACTCGGTGCGCGCCGCAAGAACCCTTATCACGGGGTCGCCTGCGCTCAGAACCCTCATGGCTTCATCCAGAACCGAGTTCATCTCGTCCTGCCTGCACGGCTTGATCAGATAATCAAAAGGATGAATCGGAAATGCGTCAAATGCGTACTCCCTGGCTGTTGTCTGGAAGACTATCATGAGCTGCGTATCGATTAAGCGGAGCTTCTTCGCAAGTTCGATGCCATTCATCTCATCCATGCAGATGTCGAGGAATACCAGGTCGTATTTGCCCTTCGAAAAAGTCGGCAGGAAAGCCTCCGCCGACACAAATGTTTCAAGTGAAAAAGCATCCGAAGACCTCGCTGCATAGAAATCATTGATGCAACTTTCGAGATGCTCTCTGTCCTGTTTTAAATCATCTACCAGAGCGATTCTTACTTTCATGATTAACCCCTCATCTGCTATTCAAATTATATCGATTTTTGAAAAATAATCCACTTTCATGCGCTTTGGCTTTTACAACGCGTGGTATAATTGTCAAAGCATCATACAATTTCACAGGAGCAGTTACGCGATGAAGGGTAAGAAAGAGATAAAACTCACATATGTCGGTGTATGGCACTTCATCAGGCTGACCTACAGGTCGGTCCTTTTCGTCCTGCTCTTGATCGGATATATCAGATACAGATTTATAAACGGGACCCCGCTCATCATCGGCATAGAGAAGATGCCGGCGATTATCTACGTCACTTGGGCGGTGTTCGTAATCGAAATGATAGCGAGGTTTTTCCCGTCGAAGTTCGAAAGCCCGGGCTGCCAGAAACAGTTTGCGAGCAATTACATCAAGACGGGCAACACGGATATAGAGATACCGGATAACAACGCGACTTTCCTGGTCGCGCTTGTTTGGATAGTATTCAACGGCATATTCGGTGCACTTCACATGGCGGGGATATTAGACGACGGCATCATGATACTCCTCTGCAGCGCGTACTCGGTATGCGACATGATCTGCATACTGTTCTTCTGCCCGTTCCAGTCGTGGTTTCTCAAGAACAAATGCTGTGCGGCATGCAGGATATACAACTGGGACTACGCGATGATGTTCACACCGCTGTTTTTCGTGCAGAAGACATATACATGGAGTTTGCTCCTTCTGTCAGTAGCGCTTCTCGTAAAATGGGAGATCACTTTCTACAGGCATCCTGAGAGATTCTCCGAGAACACGAACGCATATCTTAAATGCAGCAACTGCACCGAGAAACTCTGCGGGCACAAGAAACAACTTCACAGCCTATGGAAACAGGTGGAGCAATATACAAAGGACAGGATGAAGAGGCTGGAGAACTAGTTATGATGAAATTCAGAAAAGCCGAGGCGGGGGACATACCTGCAATAGTGGAAATATATGAGCGCACACATGATGAGGAGGAAGCCGGGAATACGACCGTAGGCTGGAAGAGGGGAATATACCCTACAGCAAAAGTCGCAGAGGACTCCGTTGCAAGAGGAGATATGTACCTGGCCGAAACGGAGGGCAAAGTCGTAGCGACAGGCATCATCAATCAGGAGCAGGTGGATGTGTATGCGGACTGCGACTGGAAGTACAAGGCACCGGACGACAAGGTCTGCGTGCTGCACACACTGGCCGTCGATCCGGATACAAGGGGACTCGGACTCGGAAAGAAGTTCGTTCAGTTCTACGAAGAACTTGCCAGGGAGCACGGATGCGAGGTGCTCAGGATAGACACGAATGAAACCAATACGGCTGCGAGGGCCATGTATAAGAAACTCGGATATATTGAATCGGGTATAGTCCCGACTGTATTCAACGGACTCAAAGACATAAATCTCGTATTGCTCGAGAAGAAGCTCTAAATTACAATATAGGACATGGAACAAATAAATCTGTTTGAAAGTGAGAATAGGAATCAGAACCAGCCGCTTGCGGCGAGGATGAGGCCGAGGAATCTGGATGAGTTCGTCGGTCAGCAGCACCTCGTTGGCGAGGGGAAGGTGCTGCGGCATCTCATCGAGCGCGACAGCATAAGCTCGATGATATTCTGGGGTCCTCCGGGAGTGGGAAAGACCACGCTGGCTCAGATCATCGCGGCCCGGACCGACGCACAGTTCATAACATTCAGCGCGGTGACATCCGGCATCAAGGACATCAAGACCGTGATGCAACAGGCGGACAAGATGACCGCAGTCGGAGCCCGCACTATTGTTTTCGTAGACGAGATTCACAGATTCAACAAAGCCCAGCAGGACGCCTTCCTGCCTTTCGTAGAAAAGGGCAGCATCATACTCATAGGAGCCACGACGGAGAATCCGTCATTTGAGGTCAACGGCGCTTTGCTTTCAAGATGCAAGGTTTTCGTGCTTCAGCAATTGACACCCGAAGATTTAGAGCAGCTTATAAAAAATGCCATCAAAGATCCGAGGGGGTTCGGAGACCAAAATGTAAATATCCCTGATGATGTGATAAGCGCCCTCGCTTCGTTTGCAAACGGAGATGCGAGGACGGCTCTGTCCACGCTTGAGATGATGGTTCTCAATGCCGAGCACGACGGGGACACCATCAATGTTACAAAAGAAGACTTCGAGCAGTGCACTTCGAGGAAATCACTGCTCTACGATAAACAAGGAGAAGAGCACTATAACCTCATATCCGCTCTTCACAAATCGATGAGAAATTCGGATGCGGATGCGGCCGTATACTGGCTGGCTCGCATGCTGGAGTCGGGAGAGGATCCGATGTATATTGCGCGCCGCGTGACTCGTTTTGCGGCGGAGGATGTCGGCCTCGCTGACCCGAGAGCTCTCGAGCTCTCGGTTGCGGCATTCCAGGCCTGCCATCTCATCGGAATGCCGGAGTGCAGCGTGCACCTCACCGAGGCCGTCATCTACAACGCCCTCGCACCTAAATCCAATGCGATGGAAGTGGCATACATAGAGGCGGCGCGCGACGCAAACGAGCACATAGCCGAGCCGGTGCCTCTTCAGATCAGAAACGCACCGACTAAACTCATGAAAGAACTCGATTACGGTAAAGGCTACATATACGCTCACGATACGGAAGATAAGATAGCGGATATGGAGTGCCTTCCGGAGAGTCTAAGGGGAACCGAATATTATCATCCGGGAGACCAGGGCTTCGAGCCGAGATTTAAAGAGAGATACGAAGCCATCAAAAAGTGGCGCGAAGAACACAAGAAAAAATAGAATAGGGACATGGTACGCAAAGAGAAACAAATTCCTGCAAAGGATTATGAAGAAATAAGGACCTTTATCTTTAAGGTTCTGAAAAAGAGCAAGGTCACTCGCAGAAATGAAGTCGAGGCCATGCTTGTCTTTGAGGCGCTTTATAACAACCTAATGGATCAGGGCCTGGATGAGGACACAGCTCTGACGATCAGAGTAGAAAAGACATTCGGAGAAACCAGAATCAAGATCGACTTCGAAGGCGAACCGGTTTCGTATTCCATTGATGATCTTCCGCACAATGTCGAAGGCGCGGTGATGAACGCTTATGCGGAGAAAATCGATCACAGATACCATACAGGACACAACCACTACACCATAATGGTAAAGCGCAATTACAGCAGCGGTATGATCTACAGCATGGTGGCGTTCCTGGTGGCTTTTATTGTCTACATACCAATCCAATTATTTATGGACCCAAAAGCCCAACACTATTTACTGGAGGAAATCGTATTCCCGACAGAGATGATCTTCTCCAATATCATAGTAATGGTGGGTGCGCCGGTAACTTTCTTTTCACTGCTTAACAACATGACAGACGCATATATTCTCGCAGAGAAAAGTTCCAACATGAGGCGCCTTCATGCCAAAACCCTGATATCCTCAGCAAACTCAATATTTCTCGCACTGGCATGGGGATTCGTACTCGGAAAAATAATAGTGGGACATTTATTCTTTGCCGGAGGACTTGTCAAATCCGAGGCTATAAATGTTCCGAAGATACTGGCGGAACTCTCCCCGAGCAGCATCGTTGATCCTTTCCAGAGCATATCTCCGTTCCCGCTCATAATACTCGCCGTGATGTCTACGTACGCGCTGTGCTCAGCGGGCAAATATTTCGACGCCATGAAAAGTGTAATCAAAGGATGCTGCGTCTTGTTCTCAAAAATGCTGACTGTAGTCATGTTCGCGCTGCCGGTATTCAGTTTTCTGGCGATGCTGGACGTGCTTCTTGATGATGGGTTTGCAGACGTTGGCATGATCTTAATCATGGAAATCATTATCATACTGAGCCTGTCTGTTCTCGCCCTTTACTACGCGGCAAGACTCAAGCATGCAGGAGTCGGAATAAGAGATTATTTAAAAAAGTTGCCACCGCTCATCAAGGAAAACATAATCATCAATTCAGCCATAGATGCAGTACCGTTTAACATCAGGTATTGCACCACGAAATACAAAATGGACAGGAAACAGCTTGAGGATTCTATCCCTATACTGGCGGAGATGAACCTCGACGGGAACTGTTTCGTCATCACGCTTATGACCATACTCCTGGTGGAAACAGGATCGGTACACGCCAGCTGGCTCAATCTCCTGGGAATATCTCTGCTCGTGCTCTTCCTGTCGCTCGGAGCACCGAGTCAACCGGGATCATGCGTAATCGGACTTATGATCATACTCAACTATCTGGGGCAATACGACTACGTCTGCGTGGCAATCTACGGAGAAGTACTGCTCGGCTGGCTCATCAACCTCGTCAACGTCGTCGGAGATATAGTCACCGTCGCAACCGAAGACGAAAACATGAAGAAAATATCGCACAAAAAAACTGCTGAGGCCTGATACCTCAGCAGTCCTTTTTATCTAAGCAATCTCAAGTGCCAGTTCTATCATCTGTGTGAGAGAGTTCTGACGCTCTTCGGCAGTCATGATCTCATCCGGATGGTTGAATGAGTCAGACACCGTGCAGATGCAGAGCGCGTTCTTACCGAGCCTTGCGGCGTTGCAGTAAAGCGCAGCGGACTCCATCTCGATTCCCAAAACACCCATCTTGCACCAATCCATCGCGGACTCGGCATCATCGTAGAAGGTGTCCGAGGACAGGATGTTTCCGACCTTGAACTTGTATCCCTTGGCTCTTGCCTCATTAACAGCTTTCTCCAATAATTCGTACGATGCAATCGGAGCATAAGTGCCCGGCAGATTGTACTGCGAAGCATAGAATCCGTTGGTACATGCAGCCTGTGCAATTACGATATCTTTGAGATGAAGATCCGCATCGATAGAGCCGCACGACCCGATACGAATAATATTCTTCACATCATAGAACGCAAACAGTTCGTATGAGTAAATGCCTATCGCAGGCTGACCCATTCCGGATGCCATAACGGACACTCTCTTGCCTTTGTATGTGCCGGTGTATCCCTGCACTCCGCGGACGTCATTTACAAGCACCGCATCCTCGAGGAACTTCTCGGCAATCATCTTGCTTCTCTTCGGATCTCCCGGCATCAGAACGGTCTCCGCAAAGTCACCGGCCTTCGCATTTATATGAGGGGTTGGAATCGACATATAATTCTCCTTTCGCTTCCCAAAATAACAGCCGAACTTACTCGGCATCACATCTATCAAATCTGCTTAATTCTACCACAAAAAAACCTTTCTTAAAAAACAATAATATATGGCATATTCCACCAAAATCGTATAGAATATACATAACTATGCGACATTGCATTTATATACAATCAAACATAGCAAAAGTGAGGGTAAATAAAAGATGAAACACCACAAGATGACGAACCGACTAATAGTAACGATGCTATCGCTGCTGATGCTCTTTTCAGCAGGCCCGTTTTTCTTTGCAGAGAATATGAACGCCTATGCAGAAACCAACGTAACCACGTGGGAGGAACTCCAGACAGCTATAGATGACGGTGAATCGGAGATCACACTTGCAGCGAACTTCCCTTATAACGGAACGAGCGTTTTAATTCAGTCCGGCAACGACATCACAATCACGGGAAGCGGCACTATATACTCCTCCGTACTTTATGGAGATGCAACTTATGATCCGATGTTTATCGTTGCGGAAGGAGGAAAACTCACAATCGATCAAGGCGTTACCCTGTCCGCAAAAACAGATTTGCAGACCTGTCCTGAAGGAGATATATACACAGCCGACAAATTCACAGGCGATGTGAGCAACGGAACTTACGATCCGAAGGGTTTCTTTATTCATGTTGAGGGCGGCGGCAGCGCGACTCTCAACGGAACAGTCTCTGACTTTGTCACCTCAAGAGATAAGGCTACGACACCACGCTATGTGGCGCCTATAGTCGCGTATGGCAAAGGAGCGACATTCAATCTCGGAGCGACGGGAGTTATCAAGAACAACCTGGTCGGATACATCGTTAATGACGATATGGCAAACAACGATGCACAGACGATTAAACAGTATATAAAGGGGCAAGGTCCGAATGTACCTCGCGTGCCAAATGCTGCAACACAGAAGGCTAACAGCGCAAAATTCGAAGGGCGGCCAAGACAGAGAGATGCCGGCATAGATGATGGTGCTCCGGGAACCGGAATTACCGGTACTGCCGGCGCTGTCATCTACAAAGACGGAGCCAAGGGTAAGGTCGAAGGACGAATCGAAAATAACCGTGCTGATACAGGAGGCATCATGGTCTCCGGGGTCGGCTCTTCGGTTACGATTGACAACAGTGACGCCCTCATTACGAAAAATGTAGGCGCGCAGTTCGGTGGAGGTACCACAGCAGAGCAAGGCGGAGGAATCCTCCTAAAGAGCGGAACAATGTCTAAGAATGTCGCTTGGTTCGGAGGCGGAGCTGTCTTTGCTACAGAGAATGGTATTGACTGGTTGCTCGGTCGCATGAGCGGAGATGATTTATTACAACCGCAGTTCGATCAAAGAATAGATGGAGCTTTCCAGATGGAAGGCGGAACTCTGACCGAGAACACAGCATTTACACGAGGCGGCGCTATACTGGCAGATTCCGACGCTGTAAATATTCAAAAGGGTACCCTCTCATACAATATGGGACGCATGCTCGGTGGAGCCATGTATGTAATGGGTGACCATCCGCTATATGAATACACAGTTCGCATGACCGGCCTTTACGTACACGATAATGCTGCGGTTTCAGGCGAGACGGTGGCACAAAACAAGGCTAAGCCTCATGGCAGTTCTACGCTGAGCACAAAATGGGGTAGTAGATGGGCTGATCTTGATTCAAATTTGGATACGCTTCTCCAAGAGCCTAAGAGATGTACAGATCTCGGTGATGAGAATATCCTTTCAGATCAGGTTGACGGAGGTGCTGCTGAGGGTAATACAGACGATTGGATGGACGGCCCCGGCGCGCAGGGAACCGGCGGCGGTGTATGGCTTTGCGCCTATGGTACTACCGTATTTGATGCAAGTAGACCAGATCAGGTTGTCATAACAAATAACTGGGCCACAGGAGCTCCGGGTGAACCTTTCAGACCGGCCGGACAGGGTGAGGAAAGCGGTTACCATAAAACTCTCGGCGGATCGGACTTGGCAGATGCTATAAACAACAGCCAATCATCAGGTAAATCACGAACCGGAATTACCGGAGGAAGTGATTTCCACGCAGATACCGGAGGAAAGGGTACGGTCGTTATTAACGGTTTAACAGATGCGTTTTGGTATAACGAAAACACAGACGACAGATATTTATCCACTGTTTCGAACGGTCGTCTAAATTTGGTTAATGATAACGATACCGAAATGCCTAGTGGATCTATCAAAGTTGAGGTCTTCGGCAATATCGCGAGGCATGGTGGAGGTCTTGCTGCAAACGGCACTTTCATTTTCGGAACATCAGGAGATCAGGCTACACCTTCTGCAAGTATGAGAATTGAAAAGAAATGGGTTAACTCCGTTAACAGAACGCCTGTAACTATTCGCGTAACTGCAGATACAGATAAAGGAGAGGCAGCATTAGCGGATGTTCCATTGGACGGAAAAGCAAATTCGCCTGCAACAGAATATGACACCATTGAAGAACTGGAACCATCCGGTAATACCTGGAAGGGAAGATTCGCTCTTCCTATGACTATAGAAGCAGAGCGGGGTGAGACTAAAGTTTATTCCCTCGTCTACACAGGCGATTCGTTTGACATCTCAAATCCAAGCTTTAAACTTACTGCGGGAATGGAAATTGATCCTCAGAAGGATCGTGGAAAAGCTGCTCTCGGAGCTCTCATAAAAGCAAACAAGACAGACGATATTAAAGTAATATTCGGAGAGCCGATATACGAAGACAGCAGCACTGATCCTAAGACAGTTGCCATGGATTCGCAAACAGGAAATTATGCAGTTAAACCTATTAAGTTTAAGTTTGATGAGTTTAAAGATGACGGATCCGGGAAGCTAATCCCTTGTGAAGATTATATTTTCACACCGGGAGAGATTGATTTGAACAATATCAAATATAGCGTAGAAGAAACACCGTATTTTGAAACTGTCTATAATCAGACAACAGGCGAGTTTGAGCAATCTCAGAATGTACTTTACAATATTTATCTGCTGGAGATTCCGCTTGTAGCGCCTATGACGAACGATAATTGGCCGATAACCGAGAAGTACGTTAATGATAAAGTGCATTCAGATTTGGCTAAATTTGATGAAATCTTTACATACGATATCATGGCATATGTACCGGAATCCGCTACAGAGCTTACCATTAGCGATACCCTTGTAGATGGGCTTGAATTTGTAGATAAAGACGGAAAGCCTGTTACGGATGCAACAAAGGGAAAAGACGTAGTGTATTCTGTTGTTGCAAAAATCGCCAATAATCATAAGGTAGGAGATGCGGGCACGGTAGCAAGGGACGATGTGATACTCCATACTGCAAACGGTAACCCGATTGATTTCATTGACTTTGATGACAATTTCCCTAACGGCCGATACTTGCCTGAGATTATTATTGATGGCAAGACAGTTTCGGTAACGTTTGATAAAGAGAAAATGCATCCTGATGTTTTCGGCAAATGGCTCACAGGACGGTGGATACAAATTACATTCAGAGCAAAGATTAAAGACGAGTACAAGTCCATAGAAGCTCTAAAGAATCTAAAGGCAAATGTCGACGGTAAAACTACGAGCTGGGAAAGCACCGGCACAGATAAGAGAAGCCCTGATGCTCGAGATTTGATTGTTGCCAACGGAGACCTGGCTCTTGTAGCCCCGCTTGTCTCAGAGATAGGCCGCGATCCGATTATTTGGGCAGTTGAGGGACCTAGCAGACTCTTCGCACGTTCAGAAAGAGGGGAATACTATGCGACTCCAATGAATGATAAGTCCGGAAAAGTTTGGAAGCGAATTGACAAAGAAAGCGGAGAAGCAGACTTTGATTCAGGAGCCTGGCAGAACGCAGATAATCGTTATAACGGAAGGCCTTATGAGGTATACAATACAGTCAGGCAGATAGATCTCGCAGACAAACTTCTCGGTGAACTTGAGAATCAGCCAATTGTCAAAGGTCATACTTTGGTAAAGGCTGCTGAGGGAGGCTCTCGTTTGTTCGTAGAAACAAAGGATGCTGAAGGTAAAACTCACATATTTGCTACGGATGAAGGTGATAAGAACGGCGACAAATGGACAGAACTTACTGATCCTGACAGCACTGTTTATAATAACGCAGTCGAGCGCCTTAAACCTGACCAATTCACCATCCGCATGCTTGATTTGGAGACCGATACAATTACCTTGAAAGGTGATGG